>DALYUA010000052.1:0-11874 GCA_031993245.1 Buttiauxella sp.
AGCCCCGGCGTTAAGCGTGATGGCAACCACACACGAGAGAAACGCGCCGTATTCGGAACGCAGTTCGCGGGCAAAATCTACCGACATCAGGCCGCTGGTGACCAGTATGCCGTCACGCGGGTTGATGAACAGCGGCACCAGCGCAAAGTGTACGACCATGATCTGCACAAACAACGGCGTACCGCGGAAAGCGCTGACGTAAACCCGCACCGGCCACTGAACGGCGTAGCGCAGCACGTGTTTCCACGGACCGTCTTCGGCATGCGCCATACGGCCAAGCCCCAGCAGCAGGCCCCAGGTGGTGCCTAAAATTACGCAGACGATGGTGCATTTAATGGTCATGAGCGCGCCCTGCATAAACAGCGGCGCGTATTCTGAGATTATCTCCCAGCGAAATCCGGTCATACCTGTCCTTGTTGGGGCCGGAACGGCCCCGAGTCATACGAAATTATTCAGCGGGGAGGGTTGGAACGTTGCTGTCAAACCAGGTGGTATAGATCTTCGCGTAGGTCCCGTCCGCAATGATTTTCTTCAGGCCTGCGTTGATTTTACCCATCAACTCCTGGTTGTCTTTCGCGACGGCGATCCCAAAATACTGGCGCTCAAATTTGGCATCGGATACCGTTTTCAGCGCTTTTTCAGGATGGGATTTGATGTAGTACTTAATAACGCCTACATCGCCCACGGCGGCGTCGATACCGTCTTCGGCCAGCTCCTGAAGCATCAGCGGCGTGTTATCAAAACGCTTAATATCGGTGCTGTTTTTGCCCAGCGTGTCGGAAACCACAATATCGCCCGCGCTGGAGTTAACCACGCCAACTTTTTTACCTTTCAGGACGTTAATGGAATCTACTTTAGAGTCTGTCGGTACCACGATGGACTGCTCCGCCGGGAAATAAGGCACGGAGAAATCAACCATCGCTTTGCGTTTGTCGGTGATGGTAATACCAGAAATGATGATGTCGCGATCGCCGGAATTGAGCGTGGCGAAAATGCCTTCCCACGGCGTGTTCACCAGCTTGATATCAAAACCTTCCGCTTTGGCGACGGCTTTAATGATATCGATATCAAACCCTTCTAGCTGCTTCTGGCTGTTTTCAAATTCAAACGGGCGATAAGTGCCGCCGGAGCCGACCACGTAGGTTTGCTGTGCGGCATAAGCAGAGGAGAGAACGGAGCAGGCCATACACCCGGCGAAAATAACTGTTTTAGCTAACGTTCTGATCATGTTGCGCTCCGATATATTATGTATTTATGCATTTAATTTGCATAAAAATACATAATTTGACGAAGCGCGGCAACTGAAACTTACCGGAAGACTCAGCTTTTACACTGCGGTTTAAGGATCGCATCCAGCAGCGGCTGCGTTTCCGGCCGCCATGCTCCTTCTTCGCCGTCGTAAAATTTGCTGTCTTTATTCACCGCATAGGGAAGATGGTTTTTCTGTAGTTCACAGGCGACAAACGTGGCGAAAGCGATTTGCTGTGCTGCGGGCGTGTTTTTAACAATTTCGCCCACTGACCACGCCCCCACCCAGCTACTGTGCCCGGATTTTTGCTGCCAGCGCAGAACGCTGTTGATGCGTGCGCGGATTGCAGCTTTTTCCGCTGGCGTTCCCGTCGTCCAGCCTCTTTTGCCGTTGACCGCCACCGGCCCGTACGGGAACAGATGCCAGTCAGCCAGCACCGGCGCGTGGTTTTGCTCCGGCCATTTCAGGCTGTCGGGCCGGGTATACACCGGCGGAGCGATAAAAATCATGCGCTGCGGGCTAACTTTGTGAATGGCCTTCGTGGTTTTCTCATAAAGCGCGTTGAGCTGCGTATGGTTTAGTTTTTCGGCGGGTTCATAGAGAATATCGAACCCAAGCTGCGGGCTGCTTTGCGCAAAATAGCGCGCTACGGCGCTCCACCAGGCTACGATTTTGCCTTCGCTTTCCGTCCCGGCCTGATAACTGATAATCGGCACAACGTGATATTGCTGACAGGCCTCAACGATTTTTTGCAGATGGACCAGGCGCTGATGCGTAGGCTCGCCCGCCACGCGAATGCGGACGTGCCCGATGCCGCGCTGCTGAAAATCCTTCACCGCCAGCGGATCGAACTCACGAATGCCGCGTTCGGTAATCGCCCAGTCGACGATCATCCCCACGCCTAACTGGCTGGCATAAGTTTGCGGGGTTAACGCAGGCGGCGTAGACGCCAGGGCGCTCACGCTTATGCACAGCGCTGCCACAACAACGATCGGCTTCAGCATTGTCCTGTAACTTTCTGATGAAGAGGGAAAACCTAATATTTAGCATGGTTTACGCAAAGCGAGGAGTGCGGATTGAAATAAAACGTAACCGTCTGAATGTCACCGGTTCAACAGGTCCATCAGTTCTGCTGGCGAGCGACGCTGTGCCAGCAAATCACGCATCACTTTCATATAGGGTGCGCTGTGGGTGAAAAAGCTGTGGTAGCTGTGGCAAAGATAACTTTTCCCCTGGCTGATGCGATGCTTTGGACAGTCGCCCTGGCATAAAGGCCGCACGGGGCAAAGCTGGCAATCCTGCGTCAGCAGGCGATTTTTATTTTTACCAAAACGAACTGCCGCCGGGCTTTGATTTATCTCGCTAAGCGAAGTGCCGTGCAGGTTACCAAGCCTGTAATCCGGATAAACGTAGTGATCGCACTGGTAAACGTCGCCATTCGCTTCGAGGGCAAAGGCATGGCCGCAGGTTTCGCTGAAGGTACACATCTGCGCCGGGTAGCCGCTCCACACGCCAAGCGTGGAGTCAAAAAGCTGTACAAAAACGTTGCCGATATCTTCCCGCGCCCAGATATCGAAAACGGTATTGAGGAAAATGCCAAACTGTTCAGGCAACACGGATTCAGGCGTCATCGTGCCGCTCTCATCCCGCTCCACCAGGGGGATAAACTGCAAAAATGGCGTACCGAGCGTTTTGAGATAGCGGTATAACCGCTCCGGTTGCTGGCCGTTGAGCTGGTTAACCACGGTCAACAGATTGAAGTCGATATTGTGCGCTTTTAGCCTTCCAACGGCAGCAAGCACCAGATGATGCGTAGGTTTACCGCTGCGCGTGCGGCGATAGTTATCATGAAGGTCCGCCGGACCATCAACAGAAATGCCCACCAGCCAGCCGTTTTCTTTAAAGAACTGACACCATGCATCGTTAAGTAAGACGCCGTTGGTCTGCATGGTGTTCTGAATGCGTTTGCCTGCGGCATATCGCTTTTGCAAAGCGACTGCGCGCTGGTAAAACGGCAGACCGGCAAGCGTTGGCTCGCCGCCCTGCCAGGCAAATTCCACCGTGTCGCCAGGCTGGGCTGCGATATGTTGGCGAATAAACGCTTCAAGCGTGGCATCGTCCATTACCGGCTGTTGGGGTTTTTCGAGATAAAAACAGTACCGGCACTGGATGTTGCAGCGTGAACTGGTGGGTTTAGCCATAACATGACATCCGCGCATTATAAGCCCCCCGACATCGCCACAATTTGCCGCACATGCGCCGCCGCAAACAGCAAAGCGAGGCAGCAGACCGCCAGCGCGATAAGCAATTTGGCGCGCATGGTACGTTTATCCGCAAAATCGCTGACGGCGATATCCATCAGGTTACGCTGACGGGCATAGCGGTAGATAACCACCGCCACGGCGGCCAGCACGACAAAAGCTGTCCAGAAAAACATACCGGCGTGATGCCAGCTATGACGTAGCGCAAGGGCGAGCAGTGCGCCATATCCCAGAAGCGTGCGAAACCATGCCAGAGACGTGCGCTCGGGCTGCAGGCCTGGATCGACGCTGCGCCGCTGCATACGGCTATCCGGCATACACCACCATGAGCATCACGACGGCGGCAACGATGACCATCACCAGGCTGATAATCTGCAGGCTGCGGGTATAGGGCAGATCCTGTTTCAGGCGCATCGCTTTTTCATTACGCAGCCAGCGCAGGTAGCCATAAACCGCCAGCATGCCGGCAAACAAACACAGCAGCAGCGCAATGGTTTCACGAATCATCGGCGTGGCGAGATCGGGCGCGAGCTGATCAAGCCCGACACCAGCGGCCAGAAAGCCCAGCGCGGTGCGGATCCACGCCAGAAAGGTTCGTTCGTTAGCAAGCGAAAAGCGGTAGTCTGGCGCTTCGCCTACTTTGGCTATTTTCATCAGGCATCCTTTTTGTATTGCCCCTCACCCCGGCATTCTCCCCAAAGGGGCGAGGGTCAGAGTAAGGGGAAACCCGTTAAAACTTCTGCTTTTTCTCTTCCACCTTAACACCCTGAGTCGGCATACCGGTGTCGTAATCCCGCACTACCGGCGAGTAATCGTCTTCCGGGCGTGGGCGGAATGCGCCCATCCAGCGCGGCTGCGCTTCTTTGCGCCACGGGCGGCACGACCATTGATAGGTGCGGAACGGATCGCGGATTTTATCCATATAGTCCATTAACCGATCGTGCAGCATATTACGAGTATCAGCGTAGCGCGGATCGTCAATCAGGTTGTGCATTTCGTCCGGGTCGTTTTGCCTGTCGTACAACTCATCGCTGGTAAACAGGTTGAGCACCAGCTTGAAACGGTTGGTTACCCAGCCGCGTACCGGGATAAAGCCGCCGAAGCTGTCATGCTCGATTTCATAGCGGTTAAATTCCACCATCACGCCGCGCTCGTCCCCGACGTCAAAGATACTTTCGCCTGGCAGGATGTCCGGCTTGTGAATACCCGCCAGCTTCATCAGCGTTGGCAGCACATCGACATGGCTGACCGGCGTATCCACCTGCGCTGGTGCCGCCTGCCCGGCAGGAGGACGGAAAATCAGTGGGATACGAGTGATGTCATCATACATCGCCGCACCCTTACTGATCAGCCTGTGCGCGCCCATCATCTCGCCATGATCGGAGGTATAGACCACCCACGTATTTTCCCGCTGTTCCGGCGTAAGTGCATTCACCACGCGGCCAATTTCGTCATCGACAAAATCGTTACACGCGAAATAAAGCGGATGGTGGTAGCGCCCGTCAGCTCCCACCGGAGACGGCATCGCCTCAGACCACAGGCGATGATGCACCGGCTTGGTGGCTAAATCATCAAACGCCTTCTCGCCGAGGTCGTAATGAAAATCTTCATACTTTTCAAGATACTCAACCGGGCAGGTAAACGGATGGTGCGGCTCATCATAGGAGATAACCATCAGGAAAGGCTCATCCTGGCGCTGCGGCTGAGCGAGAAAATCAATGGCGCGATTGCTGATGCGGTGCGCCCAGGTGAAGGTTTTATCGATGCCGTTCGCCACCAGGTCTTCCACGCTGTTTAAGCCGTTGCGCCACAGGCCGATCTCTTTTTCTGTCAATTCTGCGAGGTAATTCGCACCGTCAAACCAGTAATCCTCATCCCACTCCGGCGGACAGACGCCGGTGCCGAAGTAGTCATGTCCGTCCAGATGCCACTTGCCGATGTAGCAGGTTTTATAGCCCGCATCCTTGAAGTAGCGCCCCATAGTGGAGATGTTTTTGCCCGGCGCTACGTTGTTTGTCCACGGCCCGGACTGGTTAGAATAGATACCGGTGAACAGGCCGGCACGCGCCGGCGTACAAACCGGGACGCAGGTATAGGCCGAGTTAAAGCGGATGCCTTCTTCAGCCAGGCTATCGATATTGTTGGTATTGAGCGGCTTGCCGCTGTAGCAGCCCACCATATTAGTAGCCTGGGTATCGGTCATAATAAACAGGATATTAGGGCGTTCCATTACTTATCCTCAGGTGCAGAAGAATAGACAACATGGGAAGCCTGGCGCTGCCGCCAGCTACTGTAGATCAGATAAACCACCACCGCCGCGACAATCGCGTAGCTCGCGATGGTGAGGAAGCGCGTCTGATAACCGCCAAACTGCGCAAGCCCCGCATAAACGCCAATCATGGCGAACAGCACGCCTACCGAAGCGATTTTGGCGTTGCGCCACGGCACCATATCCACAGCAAAAGCATCGTGGAATTTGAACGGTGTCGCACGAGGCTTCACAAAGCCGATAGCCAGCATTAACAACACGTTGACGCAGAAGGTGAAGAACAGCACGTACAGGAAGTGGAAGTTAAACGACACCAGATAATTGATGACGATATAGCTGCAAATCCCGAACAGCAGCGCGGCTTTCGCGGCAACCGCCGGAATGCGTGGGAAAAAGAAGCCCATGATCACGATAGTCACCAGCGGCACGTTGTAGATGCCGTTGAGCTGCTTCATCCAGCTATACAGTCCTTCCGGCGCGTAAGCGATCCACGGCGCAACCAGCACGGAAACCAGCGCAATCGCCAGGCCGAACTTACGCCCGACGCCCACCAGTTGCTCCGACGACGCATTCTGATTAATGATGCGGTTATAAATACCGAGGCTGAACAAGGTGCTGGCGCTGTTCAGGAAGCCGTTAAACGTGCTGATGATGGCACCGAACAGCACCGCGCCGAAGAAGCCCACCAGCGGCAGCGGCATCACTTTGTTGACCAGCGCCGGGTACGCCATGTCATTCTTCGGTAAATCCTGGAACAGATGGAAAGCAATCAGCCCCGGCAGCACCAGAATCAGCGGGTCGAGCATTTTCAGTACCGCCGTTAACAGCGCGCCTTTCTGCCCTTCGGCAAGGCTTTTCGAAGCCAGGGTGCGCTGCACAATTCCCTGGTTGGTGCACCAGTAGAAGGTGTTCACCAGGATCAGGCCGGTAAGCGCTGCGCCAATCGGCACGGGGTCGTTACTGCCGCCGATAGAGGTGAGCTTTTCGCTGTGTACCGTGGTGAGCTGTTCGATGCCGCGCAGCACGTTGCCGCCGCCCATCGCCATCAGGCCAAAAACCGGCACCATCAGGCCGCCGACAACCAGCCCGATACCGTTAATCACGTCCGCAACCGCGATGGCTCGCAGGCCGCCCACAACCGCATAAGCAATGCCCGCAAGCCCCAGCAGGACAACCATCACCCAGATTGCCGCGCCCTGGGAAATGCCCAGCGATTCGCCCACGTGGAACAGGCTGTTTAGCGCCAGCGCGCCGGAGTACAGCACAATCGGCAGAAAGCAGATGCCGGTGGCGATCAGGAAGCAGCAGTCCACGATGATGCGCGTGGTCTTGTCATAACGCTCCTCGATAAAGTCCGGGATAGTGGCGATGCCGCGCTGCAGATACTTCGGCAGAAAAATCAACGCCAGGAAGATAAGCGGAATGGCTGAGATCACTTCCCACGCCATCACCGACATCCCGCTGCGGTACGCCTGCCCACTCAGCCCCACAAGCTGTTCGGTGGAGAGGTTCGTCAGCATCAGGGATGCGGCAATCACCGGGGCTTTCAGAGAACGCCCGGCAAGAAAATAACCTTGCTGTGAACCCGTATCCGCTTTACGTAACTTCCACCAGGTAATTAACGCCACCAGAAGGGTAAAAGCGAAGAAGCTCACAATTTGCTGAATATTCATCTCACTGCCCTTATTTATGATTATGTCCCGGCACGTTGTTATCTGTAGGGTAAATACGCTTGCTACGGGTCATAGGCTGTTTAAGATATGCATTGTTAACCGTCGCAGTAAAAATCTGTTAAATTCACACCGCCCGGAATGAGCATCTAACGCTGGCAGAGAATATAAATGAATGGAAAAACCGATCTCTGCGATGTAAAAAACGAAACAACTTACAATATCCCGCTGGTTATTGATGAAAATGTGATCTCAAGCGGGATATCCCTTATCTCGCTATGGCATACGCTGGCCGATGAAAGCTACCAGGTTGTCTGGCCGCGCGATAAAAAGAAACCGCTGATTGAAAATTCATGGATAGTGGTATATACGCTGCAGGGCTGCGGGAAGATAACCCTGAGAGATAATTCAAAAATCACCCTGAATGGCAATTGCGTTATATTCTTAAAACCCACGGATATAAAGTCTTACCACTGCGAAGGTTTAATTTGGGAGCAATACTGGATGGAGTTTATTCCTACCGGTGCGATGAAAATCCCGCTATCACAGCAGGCAATAATTTATAACGGCGATATTTTTAACAAAGAACTGAGCGAAATTACGGCGTTAATCACCAGTGATGAAGCGTTAAATAAAAATCTTGCCGTCGCGTTTATTACCAAACTTATTTATCAGTGGGTTTGCCTGATCGTGCAAACCGGCACCAAAGATAAGCATCTGATGCAGATAGAAAAACTCCTTTCTGCTATCCATACCGATATCCAGAAACGCTGGACGGTAGCAGAGATGGCGGAGTGGATGCAGTGCAGCGAGCAGTATCTGCGGCGCTTATTTCTGAAGTACACGGGAAAAACGCCGAAAGAGTTTTATCTGGATGCGCGGCTGGAGCTGGCGCTGTCGCTACTAAAGCAGGGAAATTACAGCGTCAGCCAGGTGGCGGACATGCTGAATTTCTTTGACTCATTTCATTTCAGCAAGGCGTTTAAGCAGAAGTTTGGCTGTGCGCCTTCGGCGGTTAACAGATAAGTCCATCCTATTAAATGAGTAAAAGGTTCAGGGATAATTTATGTATATAAAAAGGAATTTATTTAGTTTTATAGGATTACTTCTGGGAGCATTAGCGCTCCTGCTGGCAATAACGCATTTTCTGGCCGGGCCTTTCTCTCCGCCACCCTCGCTTGAAACTCTGGTAGCCGGAAAAATCACCGCCGTCAGGGAAAGTGCGCTGGCGGCGCTGAAAGGCGTTCCTTTGCCTGAAAAACAGCGCGTCAGAAGCTGGGATATTGATACCATTTTAACTATTTCAACGTCATTCACGGCCATTATCGCGATAGTTTTCGGCGTTGTCGCAACGTTCTATAAAGAAAATCGTCTGGGGATCCAGGCAGCTTTATTATTCGGAGCAGGAACGCTGGCGTTTCAGGTGGCGATGGTATGGCTGATGCTGGTGCTGGCAGTTTTTCTCATTGCGATGGTGGTTGCCGCTTTAAGTGGAAACCTCTCTTTCTAGCTGGCAGGGGCCACCATCCGGTTCGTGAAACAGTAAGGCGGATAAACAAAGCGCTATCCGCCATTTGCGAGATCACATCGCTCCCCAAAAAATTACCGCCAGCAATTGCGGCGTGATAATACGCAGGAACATCACCAGCGGGTAAACGGTCGCGTAGGAGAGCGCCGCGGCGCCGCTTGTGGCATGTAAGCCGTTGGCGAAGGCCAGCGCCGGGGGATCGGTCATCGAACCGGCCAGCATGCCGCACAGCGTCAGGTAGTTCATCCTGGCGAATATCCGCGCCAGCAGGCCGGTGGTGATAAGCGGGATGGCGGTGATAAGAATGCCGTAGCCAATCCAGCTCACGCCGTCACCGTGCAGCAGCGTGCCGATAAAATCCCCGCCGGATTTAAGACCGACCACCGCCAGGAACAGCACGATGCCCAACTCGCGCAAAGCAAGGTTCGCGCTTGGCGGCATAAACCAGTAAAGCTTGCCGACGCTGCCGATGCGCCCGAGGATAATCGCCATAATCAGCGGCCCGCCCGCCAGCCCCAGCCGCAGCGCTACCGGGAAGCCCGGAATAAACACCGGAATCGACCCCAGCAGCACGCCCAGCCCGATGCCGATAAATACCGGCAGCATCTGTACCTGCTGGAGTTTTTGCTGCGCGTTCCCCACTTCATTGGCAACGACTTCAATCGACTCCGGGCGGCCTACCAGGTTGAGAATATCGCCAAATTGCAGGCTGGCGTTGCTGCTTGCCACCAGCTCTATCCCGGCCCGGTTAAGGCGCGAAATAACCACGTCATATTTTTGCTTCAGATGCAGGTCGCGGATTTTTTTGCCGAGCACTTTTTCGTTCGTCACCACCACGCGTTCGACACGTAAATCGGTGCCGCGCGTGGAAAGCGACGTATCGACCTGCTGGCCTATCACCAGCAGCGCTTTATGGAGATCCTGTTCCATGCCGACAAGATGCAGCAGGTCGCCGGTCTGGATAGTCGTGCCCGGCGAAGGCACCATCAGCAGTTCACCGCGTTTCAGACGTGAGCAGATGATTTCGTCGCTGTTGAGGATCGGCACATCCTGAATCGGCAGCCCGTGCAGATTCGGGTTTGCCACGCAGATATTTATCGTGTGCAGCTGGGTATGGCTATGCCCGTTGCTGACATCAAACTGCCGCGCTTCATGGTCGACATTGATGCGAAAAGCCATGCGCACAAGCCACATGCTGAGCAGAATGCCGCAGATCCCAAACGGATAGGCCATCGCATAGCTCATCCCCATCTGATTGACGAGATCCACAGGCGTGCCCAGATCGGTGAGGATTTGCTGGCCCGCGCCCAGCGCGGGCGTGTTAGTGACGGCGCCAGAGAAAATCCCCAGCACCACCGGTAGCGGAACATCGAAAATTTTGTAGATAAGCGCGGTTACCGCCGCGCCAGTTGCCACAATCAGAATGGCGAACAGGTTAAGGCGCAGCCCGGACACGCGCAGAGAAGAGAAGAACCCCGGCCCTACCTGAATGCCGATGGTATAGACGAAGAGGATCAGGCCAAATTCCTGAATAAAATGCAGCATATCGCCGTTCAGGCTAATGCCTGCCTGGTTCACGAAGTGGCCAACGATAATGCCGCCGAACAGCACGCCTCCAATGCCAAAACCAACGCCGCGGATTTTGATATTGCCAATCCATAAGCCTACGACCGCCACCAGCGCAAGCATACTGACGGTTAACGCTATTCCACTCATGATTCATTCCTTGTGAATAACATTATTATTTACAGGGATTCTCTCAGAGCGGCAGAGGTCTTAATGGGGCGCAGAGCACAAAAAAGCCCCCATTTTTGGGGGCTTAAGGAAGGAAACAGGCTTAACCTTCTAACGCAGGTCGTTCCGTGTTAATCGCGATACGCTGCGGCGCTATCTCTGGCGGGATTTCACGCACTAAATCTATGTGCAGCAGCCCGTTGGTGAAGCTCGCGCCGGAAACGTGCATATGCTCGGCCAGCGTAAAGCTCAGGCTGAAGGGTTGCATCACCAGGCCCTGATGTAGCCAGTTAATTTCTTTTTCTGGCTTCACCGGCGTGCCTTTAACGTTCAGGCGTGTGCCTTCCAGCTCAATATCCAGGTCTTCCTGACGAAAACCTGCCAGCGCAAGGGTGATGCGGTAATGATTGTCGTCGCCTTTTTCAATGTTATAAGGCGGGAAACCCTGGCTTTCGTTGGCGGTTTGCAGGGCGCTGGCCAGTTTGTCAAAACCAATCCATTGACGCAGCAGAGGGGATACATCGTAGTTACGCATAAGTTTTCTCCTTCGTTGAAGCGAGTTAATACCTGGCAATATGCGGATTGCCATTGGCTCCCTGTCGGCGAGCCGGATGTCACGAGCCGCGCGAACGGCCCGAAGTTGATTAGCTTATTTCGATACGGCGTGGTTTCATCGATTCGGGGATAACACGCTCAAGATCGATATAAAGCAGGCCATTTACCAGATTGGCGCCACGGATGTGGATATTTTCAGCCAGCTGGAATTTGCGTTCGAAATTCCGCTCGGCAATGCCCTGATAGAGGTAAGTGCGTTCTGGCTGTTCATCCGCGTGGGCGCCTTTTACCACCAGTAAATTATCCTGAGCGGTAATGTCCAGTTCGCTTTGGGCAAAACCCGCAACGGCAATCGCAATGCGATAGTTATTTTCGTCGACCAGTTCAACGTTATACGGAGGATAGCCGCCGTTACTTTGGCTTTGATTATTTTCGAGCAGGTTGAACAGGCGATCGAAACCAATGGCTGAACGATAAAGCGGGGATAAATCGAAGTTACGCATAAATAAAAACTCCTGAAATCAGCGAGGATTATATTAGCCTTCCATCATGGACAGGCCGGGATTACAGAGCACCCTTCCGGCGTACTCTTATGGTCACGTTCTTAA
>DALYUA010000053.1:0-11786 GCA_031993245.1 Buttiauxella sp.
ACAAAAGTTAATCCTGCGGTTTTGCTGGCGAGCGAGGAGGCTCAGCTACAGGAGTTTATCGCCCAGGCCCAGAAAAAATATGCGGCAACCGGCGGCGATAACGAAGAGGTCAGGGATACCATCGAAGGCCCGAATTTGCACAATGCCAGCAAGCATCACGATGCCGCGGAGACCGCGTCCGTAGCGCTCTGGGGCATGGTCGGCGTGGCGATTATCGGGATGGTGGTTTTCGCGTTATATATTTTCAGTGATATGACTCGTCCCTCACAAGATACTGCTTCACCGCAAGTGGTGACGAAGGTGATGGCCGCTGATCATATGCCTGAAAAGAACAGTCCGCGTGACATGCTGGCAAATATGGGCGTTACCTGGGATGAAAACAGCCTGCGTTTGGCCATTACGCGTGGGGATTCACGCATTATCCTGCTGTTTATGCAGGGTGGGATGAACTGGAAAGCCTCTTACGCTGAATCCGCCCTGGCCGCGGATTACCGCGACGCGCTGGCAATACTGCTGCAATATCGCACGCAAATGGATGAAGTGCGCCCTTGCCGCAGGATGGTGAACTCCACCAGCCAGGCGATGAAAGACGGGCAAAGCCTGACCTCAATGCGCAAACAGTTTCTGCAAACCTTTTGCAGCGCGCCGGGTGTGGTAAAACGTCAGAAAGAAGAACTTGAAAGAGCCTTGCTGCGCCAGGCGGCCCAAAAGCGGCGCTATGAGGAAGCAAAAGCGCAGGGCCTGCGGCCAGAACCAGTAAGCAACGATGAGGTGGATATTCAGCAATCGATTTATAACGCGATGCGCTGAAGTCTGGTGGATTGCTTATCCACCCTGTTGTTATGCAGGAGTGGATAAGCGAAAGCGCTATTAGCGCATAGTCACAAATTCTTCAGCGCCGGTCGGGTGAATCGCTACGGTGTTGTCGAAATCTTTCTTGGTGGCACCCATTTTCAGCGCTACCGCAAAGCCCTGCAACATTTCGTCCATACCGTAGCCGATACCGTGGATGCCGACGATTTTCTCCTCCTCACCCGCACATACCAGCTTCATGCGGCACGGCTGGCGGTGAGAAGTTACCGCTGTGTACATCGCGGTAAAGGAAGATTTATAGACCTTCACATTATCGTCGCCGTACTGCTCGCGCGCCTGTGGTTCGGTTAAGCCTACGGTGCCGATTGGCGGGTGGCTAAAGACCACGGTAGGGACATTGCTGAAGTCCAGATGCTCGTCAGGCTTGTTGTTAAACAGACGCTCGGACAGGCGACGCCCCGCAGCAACGGCGACCGGCGTCAGTTCTACCGCGCCGGTGTTATCACCCACGGCATAAATACCCGCTACGCTGGTGTTCTGGAATTTATCGACTTCAATATAGCCCCGGGTGTTGGTTTTCACGCCCGTGGCGGCCAGGTTAAGGTTGTCCGTTGCCGGTTCGCGACCAATCGCCCAAATCAGGCAATCTACCGTTTCTGAACGACCATCTTCCAGATGCAGCGTCAGGCTGCCGTCGGCATTTTTTTCCACCCTTTTTGGCACGGCCTGGGTGTGAAGCGTTGGGCCTTCGGTGTTGATGACTTCCAGCAGCGTTTCAACGATCAGCGGATCGAAGGTACGCAGCGGCGCGTGTTTACGCACGAACAGGTGGGTTTCAGAACCCAGCGCGTTAACCACGCCTGCGATTTCCACGGCGATATAGCCCGCTCCAACCACGGCAACACGTTTTGGTAGCGCCGGCAGCGCAAAGAAACCGTCGGAATCAATGCCGTATTCCACGCCCGGAATGTCCGGGTGGCTTGGGCGACCGCCGGTGGCGATAAGAATATGATCGGCGGTGATGGTTTCGCCGTTCACCTCTACGGTACGAGCATCAACAAAGCGGGCAAAACCACGGATTACATCAACGTTGTTTTTGCCCAGCACATTGTCGTAAGAGGTGTGAATGCGGTCAATATATGCGGTGCGGCTGGCGATAAGCTTGTCCCAGTCGAAGTTGTTCACCGTGGTGTCAAAACCGTAGTCAGGGCCATAGTTGTGAATAGCTTCAGCGATTTGTGCCGCATGCCACATGACCTTTTTCGGAACGCAGCCTACGTTCACGCAGGTACCGCCCAGATCCTTTGCCTCAATCAGTGCGCACTTCTTGCCATACATTGCCGCACGGTTGATAGAGGCGATACCGCCGCTGCCGCCGCCAATGGCGAGGTAGTCATAATGTCTGGTCATCTGCAGGTTTCCATCAGTAAGAAATCAATTGCCAGGATTGTAACGCGTTAATTCACAAAGCCGCAAAGGGTGCTTCTATGGCTGTGATAGGGTGTGGCTATTCCAGTGAAAATTTCAGAAAATGCCGCTTATCGATTTATAGCCGGGGTACTCATCTTCAGGCGAAAATGCTATTTTTCGAATAAACACCGATGCAGTAAGGAAAAGGATGCCTTATTTCACTTCTACTATCTATACCCGTTTTGCTCGCGAAAAATTTTCGTTTTTGAGAATTTTGGCTTTCCGCTTTTCCTCTTTATCTCTTCTTAAATGATGGGGTTACTGCGTAACAAAGCAAACAGTCTCTTGTGGTTTGTCTGGATGAGCTGGCTGCTCGCGCTATTTTGCTATGTCTTTGAGTGGAAATGGGAAACGCTTCTATCTGTCGCTACGCTATCTCTTACTTTTGGTCTGACTCTCTACTTCAATAAAAAAGGATTTTCTATGTTCAGAAAAAAATCATCAGAGGCGGCGGAAGCCGTTGAAAAATCCCCAACCGTGCCGGTTGCTGCTGCTAACCTTTCCGTGCCGGTGGAAAGCGTTCAGGTTACCCCGGAGGGACGTCGTTGCACTATCGTTGCGCAAAACTCCGTATTTTCCGGCAATACCGAGATAGAAGGCGATATCCAGGTATACGGGAAAATGAAGGGCCATATCAATCTGAAGGAGGGCATTCTTTATGTAATGCGCGATGGTTTCATTGAAGGCGAGTTTACCGCACCCGGTATCGTCATTAACGGGCGTGTACAGGGAACCTGCATCAGTGAAAATATAGAAATTCACGAGCACGGTGTAATGGAAGGTATCAGCCGCAGCGTCTCGCTCTCCATTCGGCCCGGCGGTTCTTTTATCGGACAGGCAGAAAGACTGGTCGTGGAGGCGAAAGATCCAGAGGCCGAACGGGTGGTGAAGATTAAAAAGACTCAGCCGGAAAAACCCGCAGAACTCGCTACGGGTAGCTCACAGTCACTTAATAAATAGTGACGTTATTCCGGCACGATCCAGCTCAGCGTCGTAGACCCGGTGCCTGCCGGAACCAGCGTTTTATGCAACCAGGGCAGCACGTTAGCCATTTGCTGCTCAAGCTTCCACGGCGGGTTGATAACGATCATGCCAGAAGCTGTCATACCGCGCTGATCGCTGTCCGGGCGCACCGCGAGTTCGATCTGTAAAATGCGGCGGATGCCGGTTTCTTCCAGATCGCGAATCATGCGTTTGATTTGCTGACGCATCACAACCGGATACCACAAGGCATAGGTGCCGGTAGCAAAACGTTTGTAGCCTTCATTGATACCTTTCACCACGTCCTGATAATCGGTTTTGATCTCATACGGTGGATCGATAAGAATCAGGCCACGACGGGAAACCGGCGGCAGTTTGGATTTCAACTGGACATAGCCATCGGCGCGCTCAACGCGGGCGCGATTATCTTTCTGAAACTCAGAGCGCAGCAGCGGAAAGTCTGACGGATGCAGTTCGGTGAGTTGCAAACTGTCTTGCTCACGCAGCAAATGGCGCGCAATCAGCGGGGAGCCCGGATAGTAACGCAGCTGGCCGCTCTGATTATATGCTTTAACGGCGCGGATATAGGGTTCCAGCTCTTCCGGCATGTCATCCTGCTGCCAGATGCGGGCGATACCTTCGAGATATTCACCGGTGCGTTCGGCGTGCTCACCGCTCAGTTTGTATCGGCCTGCGCCCGCGTGGGTATCGAGATAAAGGAACGGTTTCTCTTTCTCTTTTAAAGATTCAACGATCAGGCTTTGAACGGTGTGTTTCAGTACGTCGGCGTGGTTGCCGGCGTGAAAGCTGTGGCGATAACTGAGCATGGCTTGCAGGATTTCCAAAAGACTAAGAAGGACTACGTAATGTGCACAGTATACAGCCTTATGCTTATCACCCGGCATTGAAATTAACTACACTAAGCCTCATGTTAGTCAGACTGCCTTTGTAGCGCTAGCTGAGCGCTCTACTTAACGGATACCAGGAATCGCGCTTATGACCAATCCATTGTTGACCCCTTTCGATCTGCCTCCGTTTTCCTCTCTGCTCCCTGAACATGTTGTCCCTGCCGTGCAGAAAGCGCTGGATGACTGCCGTGAGAAAGTGGAAAGCGTTGTGGCGCAAGGCGCGCCTTACCGTTGGGATAATCTTTGCCAGCCGCTGGCAGAAGTGGACGATCGTCTGGGACGCATTTTCTCTCCGGTAAGCCACCTGAATTCCGTGCAGAACAGCCCGGAGCTGCGCGAGGCCTACGAGCAAACGCTGCCGTTGCTGTCTGAATACAGCACATGGGTTGGCCAGCACGAAGGTTTATATCAGGCATATCGTGATTTGCGCGACGGCGCGTACTACGCCGACCTGAGCGTGGCGGAGAAAAAAGCCGTTGATAATGCGCTGCGTGATTTCGAGCTTTCCGGCATCGGTTTGCCGAAAGAAAAACAGAAGCGCTACGGTGAAATCGCCGCACGTCTGTCCGAGCTGGGCTCCACCTACAGTAACAACGTGCTCGACGCGACTATGGGCTGGAGCAAGCTTATTACCGATGAATCTGAGCTGGCCGGGATGCCGGAGAGCGCCCTGGCGGCGGCTCGCGCCCAGGCCGAAGCGAAGGAGCAGGAAGGCTGGCTGCTGACGCTGGATATTCCAAGTTATTTACCTGTACTCACATACTGCGACAACCGCGCGCTGCGTGAAGAGATGTACCGCGCCTATGTCACTCGCGCCTCCGACCAGGGGCCAAACGCGGGTAAATGGGACAATACGCCGGTAATGGAAGAGATTCTGGCGCTGCGTCACGAGCTGGCGGAGCTGCTGGGCTTTGGCAACTACGCGGAAAAATCGCTGGCCACCAAAATGGCGGAAAATCCGCAGCAGGTGCTGGAGTTCCTGGCCGATCTTGCAAAACGCGCGCGTCCGCAAGGCGAAGCCGAACTGGCGCAACTGCGTGCGTTTGCGAAGAAAGATTTTAACGTTGATGAGCTGGAACCGTGGGATATCACTTACTACAGCGAGAAACAAAAACAGCATTTGTACAGCATTAGCGACGAACAACTGCGTCCTTATTTCCCGGAAAACCGGGCCGTAGCGGGCCTGTTCGAAGTGGTAAAACGTATTTACGGCATTACCGCCAAAGAGCGCAAAGATATCGACGTCTGGCATCAGGATGTGCGTTTCTTCGAGCTGTATGACGAAAAAAACGAGCTGCGCGGCAGCTTCTATCTTGACCTGTACGCCCGTGAAAACAAACGCGGCGGGGCGTGGATGGACGACTGCGTGGGCCAGATGCGTAAAGCCGACGGCTCGCTGCAAAAACCGGTCGCTTACCTGACCTGTAACTTTAACCGTCCGGTGAACGGCAAACCTGCGCTGTTTACCCATGATGAAGTGATTACCCTGTTCCATGAGTTCGGCCACGGTCTGCATCACATGCTGACTAAAGTTGAGACGGCGGGCGTTTCCGGTATCAACGGCGTGCCGTGGGATGCGGTCGAGCTGCCAAGCCAGTTTATGGAAAACTGGTGCTGGGAACCGGACGCGCTGGCGTTTATCTCCGGCCATTACGAAACCGGCGAACCGCTGCCAAAAGCGTTGCTGGATAAAATGCTGGCCGCGAAGAATTACCAGGCGGCGCTGTTTATTCTGCGTCAGCTGGAGTTCGGCCTGTTCGATTTCCGCCTGCATGCTGAATTTAACCCTGAGCAGGGCGCGAAGGTCCTGGAAACGCTGGCAGAAATTAAGAAACAGGTTGCCGTGGTGCCTGGGCCGCAGTGGAGCCGCTTCCCGCACGCCTTCAGCCATATTTTCGCAGGTGGCTATGCTGCGGGTTACTACAGCTATCTGTGGGCTGACGTGCTGGCCGCGGACGCTTACTCCCGCTTCGAAGAAGAGGGCATTTTCAATCGCGAAACCGGGCAGGCGTTCCTCGACAATATCCTCACGCTTGGCGGTTCTGAAGAGCCGATGGAACTGTTCAAACGCTTCCGTGGCCGTGAGCCGCAGCTCGATGCCATGCTTGCTCATTACGGCATTAAGGGCTGAGCTACTCCGTGAGAATCTGTTTACTAACTGAATCAGGCGCCGACTCCGGCGCCTTATCTCTTTTGAGCGAGCGTTGGGGACTGACGCACGACGAAGACGCTTTGATGGCGCTGGTTTTAACCGCGGAACATCTGGAATTGCGCAAGCGCGATGAGCCAAAACTTGGCGGTATTTTTGTCGATTTTGTCTCAGGCGCGATGGCGCATCGCCGTAAGTTTGGCGGCGGGCGAGGTGAAGCGGTAGCAAAAGCTGTCGGCATCAAAAGCGGTTATCTGCCCGGCGTGGTGGATGCCACGGCGGGATTAGGCCGCGATGCCTTCGTTCTGGCCTCCGTCGGCTGTCGCGTGCGAATGTTAGAGCGTAACCCGGTAGTTGCCGCATTGCTTGATGATGGGCTGCGCCGTGGCTATCAGGACGCGGAAATCGGCGGCTGGTTGCAGGAACGTTTACAGCTCATCCACGCCTCAAGCCTTACCGCGCTAAGCGATATCACCCCGCGCCCGGATGTGGTCTATCTCGACCCGATGTTCCCGCACAAGCAAAAAAGCGCGCTGGTGAAAAAAGAGATGCGTGTGTTTCAGTCGCTGGTGGGACCGGATGAAGATGCGGACGGCTTGCTGGAACCTGCACGACTGTTGGCAACCAAACGCGTAGTGGTAAAACGGCCAGATTACGCACCACCGCTTGGCGGCGTGGAAACCCATAACGCTGTAGTGACCAAAGGCCATCGTTTTGATATTTATTCCGGGACGGCTGAGAACAACGCTCTGTATTGAGGAGGCGCTCGCAAAAAAATCTTGCGCTGCAATTTTGTACTCAACTTTTTTACGAGATGCCCCGAAGGATATTGAGCTCACTCTTTTAATTCTCGTCAGAAAAGCACAACCTCATATCGCATAGTCTATTCATGGAGGACAACATGCCTGGAAAAAGAGAAAGAGATGTGAATCCATCTTCGCAATCTGCTAATGCTTTGCTTCTGAATCATAAGAAAGAGAGGGCGCTTGAGTGGTATGAGGAAAACAAAGAAAGTATCGCTGCGCTTAACGTATTCGTTGAGAAAAACGGTTCGTTTAATGACCTTCAAAGGACTTTCTGATGGAGCAAGATGTTGCTTACGAGAACCGTGGAGCCGGTAAAACGGTTTATCCCTGGCTTATTAATATGCAACATCCCGTTGCGAACATGCTTAATCGTTCTTTAGCGATCCCTGCGACAGGATTGCATCAATTTGATGTTTCACCTCCTGCGAAAATCTGTCCGGTGGTTATCATTGCGGATCAACGCTGTATTGCGCTGACACACATGATGGCGGGCATCTCTTTAAAAGATATGGGCAGCCCTGTACAGGATTTACACGCCTGTAGCAGTGACTCCGCGATGCGGTTGATTTTTTGCTCAACGGGTACTGAGGCATAAAAAGCCCTCTCCATGGAGAGGGCTGTCTCGCTTTAACTCCCTTCCCGGCTCAGGAGTCAGGAAGGGTGCTAATTTTTCGAAAATTAATCTTCGTCTTCGTCACGCAGCGGCACAATCAGCATATCGATATGTACGGTGTTGATAAGCTGGCGTGCAGAAGACATCAGCTTGCTCCAGAAATCCTGATGATGTCCGCAAACGACTAAGTCCATATCGTATTTTTTGATCGCGTCGACCAGCACCTGACCCAGATCGCCGCTGCCGCTCAGGGTTTCGGCAATGGGATAACCTGCGCCGGTAGAGAGTTCGCTTAGCGCGTGATGCGTCTCTTCAGAGATACGCTTTTGCATATCTCCCAGATTGACATCAATCAGGCCGGTGTAGAGATCGGAGTAATTTACATCGACGTGAATCAGGGAAACCTTCGCGTTGTAAGGGCGAGCCATCGAAACGGCTTTCTCCACCAGTACTTTGCTCTCCGGGGAGAGATCTACCGCGATCAGAATGTGTTTGTAAGCCATAATGTTACTCCTTCCATAAGATGTTCCCGTGCGTCTTCGGATTCCAGCGTAAAGACTTCATATTGTAGATGATATTTCTACCCTATCCCGAATGATAAAAACCGTCAATGCGCCACCCTTTTAAACATTCAAGCCGAAAATAAAGGTTGCCGTATTGATAATAATTAACCTGGTGGCGAAAAAAATAACGGATCTCCTACACTATTAAATAAGCCGTTCCGGAAACCTGTGTGAACCGGTGGCTTTTGATTGCTGAACTGTCTGTCGAGATTGTCGGGGTGAGCGGTTGTCCTGGAGCGATGCTCTGTGGCTACGCCGGGAGGGGAACATGATCAGCACCGTTGCGCTATTTTGGGCGCTTTGCGTAGTTTGTCTGGTGAATATGGCGCGTTACTACTCATCATTGCGCGCTTTGTTAGTCGTACTTCGTGGATGCGATCCGCTGCTGTATCAGTATGTCGACGGCGGAGGATTTTTCACAGCACATGGTCAACCCAGTAAACAGATTCGCCTGGTGCGTTATATTTACGCCCAGCGTTATCTTGATCATCACGACGATGAGTTTATCCGCCGCTGTGAAAGGCTTCGCCGTCAGTTTATGCTGACCAGCGCGCTGTGCGGCCTGGTGATTATCAGCCTTATCGGGTTGATGATTTGGCACTGAAAGTTTGAGAGTACGGCATAAAAAAACGGGCCAGTAAACTGACCCGTTTTTTGTTTTACCGCTTCACCCTCAGATGAGGTGCAGTGAAATCCAGTACAGCCCGCCCGACAACAAAATCGAGACCGGCAGGGTGAAGACCCAAGCCATCAGGATATTTGTTACCGTCTTACGCTGCAGGCCGCCACCGTCAACGACCATCGTTCCCGCAACGGATGAGGAGAGGACATGGGTGGTGGAAACCGGCATCCCGGTATAGCTGGCAATACCGATGGAGACGGCGGCTGTCATCTGCGCGGACATGCCCTGCGCATACGTCATGCCTTTCTTACCAATCTTCTCACCGATAGTGGTCGCCACACGACGCCAGCCAATCATAGTACCGATACCGAGCGCCAGAGCGACCGCCATGATAATCCAGATTGGAGCGTACTCGATGGTATACAGCAGGTCGGTTTTCAGCTCTTTTAAGAAGCGCTTATCATCCGCTTTGGTTTCCGGAAGACCAGCCGCTTTCTCTGCGGTATCAGAGATACACAGCAGCAGACGACGCATATGGCTGCGCTGCTCCACGCTGAGCTTATCGTAGCTGTCGATATTGCCCAGCAGCTCCTTCGCACGCTGCACGGCCAGCATGGCGCGGCTTGCATCGCAGTGGAACTCTGCTGGCTTATCCTGGCTCTGAACTTCTTCCGGGCCTGGAATAGCCGGGTTAAGCTCAACCACGTGCTTAATGGCATCGCCGTGCTGCGCATAATACTGCTCAAGATGCGTGATGGCGTCACGGGTACGGGCAATATCGTAGCCGGAGGCGTTCATATTGACCACAAAGCCCGCTGGCGCCACGCCAATCAGTACCAGCATGATCAGACCAATGCCTTTCTGCCCGTCGTTTGCGCCGTGGGAGAAACTCACGCCGATGGCGGAGAGAATCAGGGCGATACGTGTCCAGAACGGCGGTTTTTTCTTGCCGTCCTTTTTCTCACGCTCGGCCGGAGTAAGGTGGATACGGCGACGCTTTTTGGTGCCGCTCCAGTAGCGACGTAGCAAAAAGATAAGTCCGCCCGCAATCACCAGACCCACAAGCGGGGAGAGGATCAACGACATGAATATCCCGATAACTTTCGGGATATTGAGCGCATCGACTACGGAGGTCCCGGTCATCAACGCGTTGGTCAAACCGATACCAATAATGGCACCGATAAGCGTATGGGAGCTGGAGGCCGGCAGACCAAAATACCAGGTGCCGAGATTCCAGATAATAGCGGCCAGTAACATAGAGAAGACCATAGCGAGGCCATGAGCGGACCCTACATTCAACAGCAGATCTGTTGGTAACATATGCACGATCGCATACGCCACGCTCAACCCGCCGAGCAGAACGCCGAGGAAGTTAAATACCGCAGCCATTACCACCGCCAGTTGCGATCGCATTGCGCGGGTATAGATGACGGTTGCCACTGCGTTTGCAGTGTCATGGAAGCCGTTGATCGCTTCGTAGAAAAGAACAAATGCCAGAGCAAGTAATAACAAAAGCCCGGTATGCATATCGAGGCCGGCAAACAAATGTAGCATAGACGTTACGCCATTTTGAGGACATGAACGCGGCGCATTATGTAAGACAACGGCTTATTGCGCCAAGTGAAATATAGACTTTTCTTGATGTTTATCGTGTCGGGGCTAAACAAGGAAAATATTTACATTCTGTTCTTCAAGCACCTGCAATTGTCAGTGCGCTTTAATCTGGTGCGACTAGCGTTCGATCTTTACAATTCTCACCCTTAAGCATAGTCGGGAGTTGGTCGTGGAAAAGTTTGATGCCATTATTATTGGTGCGGGTGCAGCCGGAATGTTTTGCGCGGCGATGGCCGGGCAGGCGGGCAGCCGGGTATTACTTATCGATAATGGTAAAAAACCAGGCCGCAAAATCCTCATGTCTGGCGGGGGGCGCTGCAATTTTACCAACCTTTATACCGAGCCTGCGGCCTATCTGAGCCAAAATCCGCATTTTTGTAAGTCTGCCCTGGCGCGCTATACCCAGTGGGATTTTATCGACATGGTCGCCAGGCACGGTATTGCCTGGCATGAGAAAACCCTCGGCCAGCTATTCTGCGATGATTCTGCCCAGCAGATTGTCGATATGCTGGTGGCCGAATGCGAAAAAGGCCAGGTTACGACGCGTCTGCGCAGCGAAGTGCTGAGTATCGAGCGCGGCGAAGAAGGTTTTACTCTCAGGCTTAACGGCGACGAGGTCCACACGGGCAAGCTGGTAATCGCCTCCGGCGGGCTTTCTATGCCGGGCCTGGGCGCTACGCCGTTCGGTTACAAGGTTGCGGAGCAGTTTGGCCTGAAAGTGCTGCCTACCCGTGCGGGGCTTGTGCCGTTTACGCTGCATAAACCGCTGCTGGAGCAATTACAGATATTGTCGGGCGTATCGGTGCCGTCGGTCATTACGGCAGAAAACGGAGTAAGTTTCCGCGAAAGCTTGCTGTTCACCCATCGCGGGCTTTCTGGCCCGGCCGTTTTACAACTCTCAAGCTACTGGCTGCCCGGTGAGTTTGTCAGCGTTAACTTACTTCCCGATATCGATCTGGCGGCGTTTATCGATGAACAACGCACTGCCCATCCGAATCAGAGCCTGAAAAATACGCTCGCTGCGGTACTGCCAAAACGCCTGGTGGAATGTCTGCAAAAGCTGGAGCACATTCCTGACGTCACGCTAAAACAGCTCAACGCTCGTCAGCAAAGCGAACTGGTTGTCACTCTGCAATCCTGGCGTGTGCAGCCTAACGGCACGGAAGGTTACCGCACCGCAGAAGTCACCCTGGGCGGCGTGGATACGAATGAATTAAGCTCGCGCACTATGGAAGCCAAAAAAGTAC
>DALYUA010000054.1:0-11642 GCA_031993245.1 Buttiauxella sp.
AGATCTTCTGGTTTCCCCAAACACCCGAAAACCACGCTTTTCGGGTGTTTGACATCAATCTGAAAGGGCGGATTTCCGCCTTTTTCTTTTTCCTGTTAATTCCACGGCATGATCGGCACGGCGCTCAGCGCATTCTTCGGCGAACCCTCCACCACTTTGTCCGAGTAAGCCAGATACGCCAGGGTATTACGCTTCGCATCATAAAAACGCACGACCTGGAGCTTTTTAAATATTAAAGAGGTGCGCTTCTGAAACACTACTTCTCCCTGCGACTTACCGGCTTTAATTTTCTCGCTAAGTACTACCGGACCAACCTGCTGGCAGGAAATCGCCGCATCGGAGGTATCTTCCGCCAGGCCCAGACCGCCTTTAATACCACCGGTTTTGGCCCGACTGATATAACAGGTCACATTCTTCACATCCGGATCGTCAAAAGCTTCCACGACGATTTTATGATCCGGCCCAAACATCTTAAACACCGTGTCCACCGAACCGATCTGCTCAGCAAAAACGCTCTGGGAGAACATCAGCAATGCGCCCGCTGCGGCTAAAACTTTGTATTTCATATTGTTACCATTAATAAAGATTACCCCGATCGACTGTTCAGCCTTGAGGAAAAAGTTGTTTAATACCACGTTATTAACCAAATCATCCATAAGGCAAACTGATTCTGGCACAACTTGTTATAAAAAACTCTGACTGCCCTGAGAACAAAAAATGCTATTATCCGGCCATAATTTCGGCACTCGCTCTGTCAGGATGAGGATATTTTATGGATCAGGCTGCGATCATTCGCGATCTGCTTACCTGGCTAGAACGCCATCTGGACCAACCGCTTGCGCTGGACAATGTGGCCGCAAAGGCGGGCTACTCAAAGTGGCATTTACAAAGGATGTTCAAAGACGTTACGGGACATGCTATCGGCGCCTATATTCGTGCGCGTCGCTTATCAAAATCCGCCGTAGCGCTGCGCCTTACCGCTCGTCCTATTCTGGATATTGCCCTTCAATACCGCTTTGACTCACAGCAGACGTTTACCCGCGCCTTTAAAAAACAGTTCGCCCAGACGCCGGCATTATATCGCCGTTCTCCGGACTGGAGCGCTTTTGGTATGTGCCCGCCGCTGCGTTTAGGTGAATTTACTCCTCCGCAGGCGCATTTTGTCTCCCTGCCGGAAATGCATCTGGTTGGCGTCACGCAGAGCTATAGCTGCACGCTTGAACAGATTTCAGATTTCCGCAATGAAATGCGCATCCAGTTCTGGACGCAGTTTCTCAGCAATGCGCCGAGTATCCCTCGCGTGTTGTACGGTTTGCATGAGCCGCGCCCAAGCGTTGAGAAAGACGATGAGCAGGAGGTGTTTTACACCACGGCTCTGACGCCGGAGATGGCCAACGGCTTCCTGCCGGATTCACATCCGGTTACGCTGGAAGGAGGCGATTACGTTCAGTTTAACTATGAAGGGCCGAGCACAGGGCTTCAGGAGTTCATCCTGACCGTTTATAGTACCTGCATGCCGTCACTGAACCTGACCCGCCGTAAAGGCCAGGATATTGAGTGCTTCTTCCCGCAGGAAGAAGCACGGATTGAAAACAGACCGCTGCAAATTCGCTGTGAATATCTGATCCCGGTGCGCCGTTAACGCTGCAGTTCGTCTAATGCAGGGGCATCCAAGTGCGAGATGTCCCCTGCAGTTTCAACTACCCAGCCTGGCGCAAGCCACGGGCTTTCCTGATGATCGACACGCGAGATAGAACAGTTTCGCAAACGCAGACGGCGCTCCGCCCATGCCGGTAAGCCCAGAATCGTACTGACCAGACAGCCCAACGCCATGCCGTGACTCACCAGCAATGGACGGCTCCCGACAGGCAGGTCACGGCAGGCATTAAGCGCTGCGTGCATACGGCTGCTCATTTCCAGCATCGACTCCCCTTCAGGGATGCGGCCATCCGGCGTACCGTTGACCAGCAGACGACGCCAGCCCTCTTCTTCTTCGCTTAGCGTATCCAGATGTCGGCGTTCAAGCACGCCCATATCCAGCTCGCGCAGACGTGCATCAAGCGTTACCTCGCACCCACATGCCTGCGCAATAATCTCTGCTGTACGGCGCGTACGGCCCAAATCACTGGCGATAACGTGAGTGATACCAAAGGCTTTTACGCGTTCAGCCACTTGCCATGCCTGACGCTCCCCCTTTTCAGTCAGCGCGCTGTCTGACTGGCCCTGAATGCGGCGCTCCGCATTCCACTGCGTTTCACCATGGCGAACAAGGTATACCTGTAACATGCGTTTTATCCGTTATACTGCTGCAACAAAAAATCTTTAGAGTTTCAGTGATTATGTACCATGTCGTCTGCGCCACAACTAATC
The DNA here is from genome assembly GCA_031993245.1 of Buttiauxella sp. GTDB lineage: Bacteria > Pseudomonadota > Gammaproteobacteria > Enterobacterales > Enterobacteriaceae > Dryocola. The sequence continues at coordinate 2,371 of DALYUA010000054.1, forward strand.
CTTCCAAAATTCAGGCTATTCTGCAGGCATTTGATGACATTTATGGTGAAGGATCCTGCCATATTGAGTCCGTTGTCGTCGAGAGTGGCGTACCAGAACAGCCCTTCGGAAACGTTGAAACGCGAGCAGGCGCACGATGCCGGGTAATAAACGCACGCAAGCTCCGGCCTGAAGCAGATTTCTGGGTAGCGATAGAAGCGGGAATTGATGAAGGCAGCACGTTTAGCTGGGTTGTTATCGAAAACCAGAACACGCGTGGCGAATCGCGTTCGGCAACGCTGCCGTTACCGGAAGTCATCCTGGAGAAGGTGAAAGCGGGTGAAGCGCTCGGCCCGGTTATGTCGGCCTATACCGGCATCGACAAGATTGGACGCAAAGAAGGTGCAATTGGCGTGTTTACCGCCGGGAAACTCACGCGAAGCAGCGTTTATCACCAGGCGGTCGTGCTGGCGCTGAGTCCATTCCACAATGAAATTTACCGCTAGTTACCGTGGCGTAACAGTTCCTGCTCCAGCCACTGACAAAGCTCTGGTGGCGCGGCTTTCAGGCTGTTAGAACCGCGGGTAATCGTCGCGATGCCCGCGCCAAGCTCATTTTTCAGTTCGCGCTGGCTCATTTCACCTTTTAGTAACTCTTCGATGATCCTCACGCGGGTGCCTAAAGCGGTACGTTCATCCGGCGTAAGCAGCAGAGCTAAAAGCGGCAGGTGCAGTTGCTTATCAAACGATTTTTGCAGCAAATCCACAAAGCGAAGCCACTCCTGATTGCTTTGCTCGGCCTGCTCCGCCGAGTATTGAGAGAGCTGGGTCATGTCAGGCCACCATACTATTTAACTAGTACGGCAGCATAACATAAACTCCCGCGAATCAATACCGGCGCCGCCACTCAGCGTCCGTTAACAACGGCGTCGATTTGCCCATGAAATACTTATAGTAGGCGTCATAAGCCAGTACGTTTTTCACATAGCCGCGCGTTTCGGAGAATGGAATGCTTTCCACAAAGGCAACCGCGTCAATGCGCCCTGCGCTGTTGCCAAGCCAGGTTCTGACTCGCCCAGGCCCGGCGTTATATGCCGCCGATGCGAAAATACGGTTGTTCTCAAACTGCTGATATACCGACTCCAGATAGGTGGTGCCGATATTAATATTGGTGTCAGGATCCAGCAGCTGATTCGGACTGTTGTACCCCGCAAGCCCAAATTTACTCACGGTATGCGCTGCGGTAGCAGGCATAACCTGCATCAGACCGCTGGCCCCCACCGGCGAGCGCACTTTCGGGTTCCAGGCACTCTCCTGCCGGGCGATAGCCATCGCGTAGCTCTGCGAAATATCTTTGCCGCTGACATAGCGGGCGAAAGTATCTTTGTAGGCCAGCGGGAAACGCTCTTCAAGATGATTCCACAGCTTGCCGGCGATCGTCGCCTGCACGCTCAGATCCCACCAGTTTTGCTCAAAGGCGTAACGGGCCAGTCCTTCCTGCTCTGGTTTGCTGCGGCTGGCGATCAAGTTCGCCCATTCGCTGCGGGCGGTGTTATCCATATTCCAGTACATCAGCTCCCGTACACGAGCCATCTCGGTTCCCTGTACCAGCGCCTGATTAACCGCCCCTGCTTTATCCACGCGCAAAGGATAATCCTCACCCAAACGCTGGGCGGCGATCATCGGATAAAAACCACGCTGCTGCATCAGTGAATGAAGGATCTCTTTTGCTTCAGCTTCACGCCCCCGCTCAAGCAGCAAATCCGCCTGCCAGTAGCGCCATTCGTCTTTCTCTTTCGCCTCCATAGGCAGGCGTGCGAGCCAGGTATTCAGCCCGGCACGATCGCCCGTTCCCAGCGCTATACGCACGCGACGCTCAACCAGCGTGGTGGACTGCGAACGCATAATCACATCATCGCGCCAGCTGGCTTGCGCAGCGGTAATATCGTTACCCATCAGGCGCCATGCCACGGTTTCTTTCAGCTCCTGAGCCTGATCCTCATTTAGCTGCTGGGCCTGCACCAGAGAGGGGATCATCAGGCGTGCGTTTTCCGCATCCTGACGAGCGATACGGGTAAAGGCTACCGCAGCCGCCTGGCGGGTAAAATCTGTTGCGCCAACGGTACGGGCAAAAGTAAGCACGGTATTGGGGTCGTTTTGCAGGCTGATAAGCGAGCTGGCAATAGTCTGGTAATCCGCTGGCATCTGGTTCGCCAGGTTCGTCACCAGCGAGGTATTGCCTTCTTTCATCGCCAGACGGATACGTTCCAGGTACGCCAGGGGATCCTGCCTCCCGGATGAACGCCAGGCCGAGAACAGACGATCGCAGCTCGAAGGCAAGTTCTTACCGCTCAGCCACAGCGCTTTCGCCCCGCTCCACGCGGCATCGGCCTGGCTGGTGTTCCACTTCGCGTAGTAGTAGTTGCACTTTGATTCTGTCGTACCCGGCGGTTCCGGGCTGAAAGCCAGCAGCCCACGCCAGTCTTCGCGACGCGCCAGTTCGTTTACGAAGCGGGATTTCAGCGAACGCGCCGGGGGCAGAGTTGGATTCGCCTGGATAAACTGGCTGACGGAGAGCGCCGGCTCATTCATTAAATCATCGGTGAGCAGACGGTATTGCAGATAGGGATAGAGCGGGTAGTCCTGCAAACCGGGCAGCATCTGCTGCACCACATCCATTTGCCTGTTATCCCACGCCTGTTTGATTTGCGCATAACGGTTGCGCTGTTCGTCGAGCGAATCGGCCCGGGCCACACCGGCGAGCGTTGCCAGGCAAACGCCTGCGGCCAGCATACGCCATACAACTTGTCTGCATTGCCCCACAACTTCTCCTCATCTATGTCAGAGCGGCATCATGCCGCCACGTTATCTTCATGCTAACCAGGGGAAGCCGGATGCGCCACGCCCGATGAGGATATTTTGCCAATAAACGCCTTAAGCCCGTTTTGGATAACACAACCCGCGTGCCCTGCTGGGATTACCTGGTGAAAACGGCTACACTTCGCCTTTGATATGAACCATCTTAAATCACGAAAAAGAGGCGAAGTCGCACTGTGGCTCAATTCGTTTATACCATGCATCGTGTCGGCAAAGTTGTTCCGCCGAAACGACATATTCTGAAAAATATCTCGCTCAGTTTCTTCCCTGGCGCCAAGATCGGCGTGCTGGGTCTGAACGGTGCCGGTAAATCCACTCTGCTGCGCATTATGGCCGGCATTGATACTGAGATTGAAGGCGAAGCCCGTCCGCAGCCCGGTCTGAAAATTGGTTATCTGCCTCAGGAACCGCAGCTTAATTTAGAGCACACGGTTCGTGAGTCCGTTGAAGAAGCGGTATCCGAAGTGGTTAACGCGCTGAAAGGTCTGGATGAAGTGTACGCGCTGTACGCCGAACCGGATGCTGACTTCGATAAGCTCGCCGCACAACAGGGCAAGTTTGAAGAGATCATTCAGGCGCACGACGGCCATAACCTGAACGTGCAGCTTGAGCGCGCGGCCGATGCGCTGCGCCTGCCGGAGTGGGATGCGAAAATCGCCAACCTGTCCGGTGGTGAACGCCGCCGCGTGGCGCTGTGCCGCCTGCTGCTCGAAAAGCCAGACATGCTGCTGCTCGACGAACCAACCAACCACCTGGACGCAGAGTCCGTGGCCTGGCTGGAACGCTTCCTGCACGACTTTGAAGGCACCGTTGTGGCTATTACCCACGACCGTTACTTCCTCGACAACGTAGCGGGCTGGATTCTGGAACTGGACCGCGGCGAGGGCATTCCGTGGGAAGGCAACTACTCCTCCTGGCTTGAGCAAAAAGACCAGCGCCTGGCGCAGGAAGCATCGGCGGAAGCGGCTCGCCGTAAATCCATTGAGAAAGAGCTGGAGTGGGTACGCCAGGGCGCGAAAGGCCGCCAGTCGAAAGGCAAGGCGCGTCTGGCTCGCTTTGAGGAGCTTAACAGCACCGAATACCAGAAACGTAACGAAACCAACGAACTCTTTATTCCACCAGGCCCGCGTCTGGGCGATAAAGTCGTTGAGGTTACCAATCTGCGTAAATCCTACGGCGACCGCCTGCTGATCGAAGATCTCTCCTTCTCCGTACCGAAAGGGGCGATAGTAGGTATCATCGGTCCGAACGGCGCGGGTAAATCTACGCTGTTCCGTATGATGTCCGGCCAGGAACAACCTGACAGCGGCACCATCGAACTGGGCGAAACCGTGAAGCTGGCTTCCGTCGATCAGTTCCGTGACGCGATGGACAACAGCAAAACCGTCTGGGAAGAAGTCTCCGGCGGCCAGGATATCATGCGCATCGGCAACACCGAGATGCCAAGCCGCGCTTACGTTGGCCGCTTTAACTTCAAAGGCGTTGACCAGGGTAAACGCGTTGGCGAGCTGTCCGGCGGTGAGCGCGGTCGTCTGCACCTGGCGAAGCTGCTGCAGGTTGGCGGCAACATGCTGCTGCTCGATGAACCTACCAACGACCTGGATATCGAAACCCTGCGCGCGTTAGAAAACGCCCTGCTGGAATTCCCGGGCTGTGCGATGGTTATCTCGCATGACCGTTGGTTCCTTGACCGTATCGCCACCCACATTCTGGATTATCAGGATGAAGGCAAAGTTGAATTCTTCGAAGGCAACTTTACCGAATACGAAGAGTACAAAAAACGCACCCTGGGTGCGGATGCGCTGGAGCCTAAGCGTATCAAGTACAAACGTATTACTAAGTAAGTGCTTAAAAACCGGGTGGCGCTAACGCTTACCCGGCCTACGATCTCTCGCAGTTTGTAGGCCGGGTAAGGCGAAGCCGCCACCCGGCAATTTCACCGCCCCACGTAATACCGTTTCATCTCATCAAACTGCATCGCAAAGTCGATATAGCTCATCAGCGCAGGCGAGTTCAGCTTACGGCTTGGGTAGGCCAGCCACAGATCGTTCCCTTCGACGTTCCACTCCGGCAGCACCTTCACCAGCGCCCCCCTTTCAACCTTATCTTCCAGCAGGAATGCGGGTAACAGCGTGATCCCCGCCCCGGCAATGGCGCACTCACGAGCGTACACCAGGTTATCCGTTACATGGGCGTTATCCGGCAGATAGCGGTAATCCTCGCTCTCGCTTCGCAACAGCCACTCAGACCAGGATTTGTGGGTAATGCAGCGGTGGCCCACCAGCTGACGGGGACGAATTAACGGCTCCCAACGTGCCAGATACGCCGGCGAGGCCAGCATATAGCGCGGGCAGTGCCCAATCATGCGCCCAATCAGGGACGAATCCTGCGGCCTACCGGTGCGCAGCGCCACATCAAAACCGGACTCAACCAGATCCACCACATCATCTGAGATCGACACATCCAGCGAAACGTCAGGGTAGCGAAGCTGAAATTCCGCATTCAGGTGCGCCAGGAGCGTTGCGCCGATCCCCGCCGGGCAGGTGATCCTCAGCCGTCCGCTGGGATTTTCGCGCAGCCGCTGAATGGCGTACTCCGCCCGCTCGCTGGCTGCCAGTATCTCGCGACAGTGCACCAGGTAGTGCTCGCCCGCAAAGGTCAGGCTGATTCTGCGGGTCGTCCGGTTGAGGAGGCGGATCCCCACCAGCTGCTCAAGCTGGCTAATGCGTTGGCTGATGCTGGATTTCGGCAGTTCCGCCTTCTGTGCCGCCGCGGTAAAGCTGCCCATCTCTGCCACCAGCGCAAACAGCGCCATATCCTGTAGCTGTTTAAACATGATTGTTCACCATTTGCGAACACTTCGTTCTTGATTGTCCATCTTATCATGCACCTGACCGCTTAATAGACTAGCCTCAACAAACGCATTCCATTAAGGAGCACACCATGACCGTCAAAGCCATTGCCGTTAGCCCAGAAAATCCCTCTGCTTTTATTGAAATTACCCCGCCAGTACCGCAGCCCGGCGATCGCGATCTGCTGGTGGAAGTTAAGGCCGTCTCCATTAACCCGGTCGATACCAAAGTGCACGCGGGCATCGTTAAGAACGGTCTGAAAGAGCCGCGTATTCTTGGCTGGGATGCCAGCGGTATTGTTAAAGCCGTGGGGTCGGCCGTTACGGGATTCAAACCCGGCGACGAAGTGTGGTACGCGGGGGACATCACCCGTCCCGGCAGCAACACCACACACCAGCTGATTGATGCGCGTATAGTCGGGCATAAACCGGCAACCCTCGGCTGGGCGGCCGCTGCCGCATTGCCACTGACCGCCCTCACCGCCTGGGAAGGGTTATTCGAACGGCTGAACATTCAGGATGCCGGTTCCGATAAAACGCTGCTGATCATCGGCGGTGCGGGCGGCGTGGGATCGCTGGCGATCCCGTTTGCGAAGCACAATAGCGCAGTGACAGTGATCGCCACCGCATCACGGGAAGATTCCGCACAGTGGTGTCGCGATCGCGGTGCTGATGTCGTAGTGAACTATCGCGACCTGAAAAGTGAACTGGCGAAACAGGGGATCACGTTCGTGGATTACATTTTCATCCTCAACGATACCGACGGCCACTGGGATGCGGTCAGCGAGCTGATTGCTCCACAGGGGCACATCTGTACCATCGTTGAGAATAAACATCCGCTGAATCAGGACAAACTGAAATCGAAATCCGCCGCCCTGCACTGGGAGTTGATGTACACCCGCAGCATGTACCAGACCGCCGATATGGCGCGTCAGGGGGAGATCTTAAACGAGGTGGCGAAACTGGTGGATAACGGCGTGGTGGAAAGCTCGCTCAGTGAGACGCTGCATGGGCTGAGCGTGGAAAGCATCACCGAGGCGCACCGCAAAGTGCTGGAGGGGCATATGCGTGGGAAGGTGGTGGTTGAGTTCTGAGTTGTCTGGTCCCCCTCATCCGGCCCTCTCTCACAGTGAGAGGGCCGGATGAGGGGCTAGTGAACTATCCCTGCTCCCCCATCATCTCCTTCACCAGTTCAACGCAGCGCAGGAAACGGGAATCGTAGTCAGACTCTTCAACGTGAACGTAGCTGATATTATTCTCTTCAAGCATCGATACCAGAAGATCCTGGAAAGACCTCCTGTCCGCATCGCTGCCTAAGCTTCGCAGGCCATCGGCTACCCACGGCGTATTATTTTCCAGCAGGATCACCAGGTCGAAACGGTACTCGTCGATCAGCGCCTGCACGAACGGATGCTCCCGCCCTTCATATTTTTTGCAGAACGCCTGGGTGGTGACAAAATCGGTATCAATAAAGGCCACTTTATTGGCGTATTTCACCGCAAAATCCACGTACTGAGCATGCCCGATGGCGATTTTGTCGTAGTCGGAATACTGGAGCGCCATCTCATCGCCGCCCAGGTGTGAAAAGACGTAATCCCGCCCGTATTCCCAGGCGCTGGTGGTGTTAAAGATATTGGCGAGCTTGTTCACCATCCACGATTTGCCGCTCGATTCGCCACCTAAAATAGCCACGGTTCTGACAAAGAACGGTTTAACCTCTGTCGGAATATATTCCCAGTAGCGAAACGGGTTTTCGCGGATCTGCCCGCCGCTGATATTCATAAAGGTTCGTTTCGGATCGATAAGCACTGTTTCAATGCCAAGCTGTTCCGTAAAGCGCGGCGCGTCGCTCTCTTCCGAGGTATAGATGCGGTCGGCGTTAATGCCTTTGCTTTCCATAAACGCTTTGATGCCGCGGCTCCAGACATCCCAGCCGTGCGGGTACGGCTCCATGCCTTCTTCATTAAACGAATGGATGCGGATGTTTTTTTGGTACTTGAACGTCTGTAGCAACCAGCGCAGGCGGTCGCCGGTGGTGGGCTGCTGGGACATGGCGCTGTCTTCGAACAGCAAGCGATCGCGGGTTTCGTCATAGCCCATGATGATATGCAGCTCATCAACCTGGCTTGCAGCGCGCTGAATTAAGTAGATATGACCGGTATGCAACGGATAAAACTTCCCGAACACCACGCCCACTTTTTTCTCACGCCTTGGGAATTCCAGGCCAAGGAAACGGTGCAGCGCCTCCAGCTTCTGGGCGCTCGGGCTTTTGATTTTGGCATTCAGTAGCTGGCTAAGATAGCCTTTGGTCATGCCGCAGGCTTCTGCGACCTGCTGTAGCGTAACGCTCTGCTGACGAATAGCGGTCTTCAGATACTCAAATGACGACATGCTGCCTGCCTCCTGCAAAATTGGGCGAATAATCAATTATAAGTCGTCAAAGACCGACAGCGCATCCGCGAGCTTTTTCACGCCGAAGACCTGCATTCCTTCCGGTAGTTTTTTCGGCACGTTAGCCTGGGGCACAATCGCGCGCTTAAAGCCGTGTTTAGCGGCTTCGGAGATGCGCTCCTGGCCGCTTGGCACCGGACGGATTTCTCCTGCCAGCCCCACTTCGCCGAAGACCACTAAATCCTGCGGCAGCGCCCTGTTTCGCAGGCTGGAAACCATCGCCAGCAAGAGTGCCAGATCGGCGCTGGTTTCGGTGACCTTCACGCCGCCCACGACGTTTACAAATACATCCTGATCCGCCATTTGCAGACCACCATGACGGTGCAGCACGGCAAGCAGAATAGCGAGGCGGTTTTGTTCCAGACCTACGGCCACGCGCCGCGGGTTAGACATCATAGACTGATCCACCAGCGCCTGAATCTCTACCAGCAGCGGGCGCGTTCCTTCCCAGACCACCATCACCGAGCTTCCCGGCGTGATTTCATCGCCACGGCTTAAGAAAATGGCCGAAGGGTTACTGACCTCGCGCAGACCTTGTTCCGTCATCGCAAACACGCCCAGTTCGTTTACCGCACCAAAGCGGTTTTTATGGCTGCGCAGCGTGCGGAAACGGGAATCGGCATCGCCGTCGAGCATTACCGAACAGTCGATACAGTGTTCAAGCACTTTTGGCCCGGCAAGCGAACCGTCTTTAGTGACGTGGCCGACCATAATAATCGCCACGCCGCGCGTTTTGGCAAAGCGCGTAAGGTAAGCGGCTGATTCACGCACCTGCGCCACGCTGCCCGGCGAAGACTGCACGTCCGCCATGTGCATCACCTGGATGGAGTCGATAACCATCAGCTTCGGCGCTTCCTCTTCGGCAATCATGCAGATCTGCTCGATACCGGTTTCCGAAAGCATGTTCAGGTTGGCGGTTGGCAGCCCTAAACGATGGGCGCGCATAGCAACCTGCTGCAAAGACTCTTCGCCGGTGACATACAGCGTTTTCATCTGCTCGCTGAGTTTGCACAACGTTTGCAATAAGAGGGTCGATTTACCGGCGCCCGGGTTACCGCCGATCAGAATGGCGCTGCCCGGCACCACGCCGCCGCCCAGCACGCGGTCAAACTCTT
>DALYUA010000055.1:0-11591 GCA_031993245.1 Buttiauxella sp.
CAGATTGAAATCCTCTACGTGGAACCGTTCGACGGCTACCGCATTCTGTTCGACTGGTATCCAGGCGACGACTCCACCGGGCCGGTAGATATGCGCATGTTCCTGCGCTGCCAGGGCGATGCCATCAGTGAAACCTGGCTGTATCAGTATTTCCCACCGGCACCGGACAAACGTAATTACGTGGATGACCGCGTGATGAAATAAACGTAAAAGCCCCGCAGGAAAAACCGCGGGGTTTTTTACTGACGCCTGTCTTTGCTGTTCGTCCATCGCTTAACGCAGATATGCATAAACTCTGTGTTATCGTGAATTTTTATTCTTACTGCGACATCGTTAACTCCCGCCGCTATAAAACATCCCCTCCAGTTTCATACCGTCCGGGTCAAGAAAGAAAACGGCATAATAATCCGGGTAATACTCACCGGCGGGATCGAATATGGTCACGTTATGCTTCACCAGCCATGCTTGCAGATCGTCCACATCCTGCCGGTTGCGTAAGCCCCAGGCATAATGATGAAAGCCGGGATCCCCTTTGCGATAAGGGTGGCTGAGCCCCTGTTTGTCAGCCTGGCTAATCCACAGACGGGTTGTGCCGTTGGTCCAGCCCATCATGTCCGGATACTCATCAAGCACGTCAAAGCCCAGAAAAGCCATCAGCCCGGCATAAAACTGACGCGAGACGGCAAAATCGCTGACGGAAATTACCAGATGATCGACTGCAACAACTCGGGACATATGCTTTCTCCTGACTGAAGCCTGTGTTAACTATAGTCACTACGCTCAGGACTACGGAGGTTCACCTTGCAGGCAGCTGAAAACTGGCAGGATGATGTCATCGCCCTTAATGAAAATATAAGCCTTCATTCCATTCATGAACGCTATGTCGATGAGCTGTACGCCCTCGTGGTGCGTAATAAAGCATGGCTGCAAAAAGCGATGGAATGGCCGCAATACGTGACATCCCGGGAGGAGACGTTAAAAACCGCGCAGGGGAATTACATTCTGCACCACCGCGGTTACGCGAAAATGTTTCTTATCTATCAGGATAAGCAGATGGTGGGCGTGATTTCTTTCAATCAAATAGAACCAACCAACAAGACGGCCTATTTCGGCTACTGGCTGGACGAGGGGACGCAGGGGCAGGGCATTATTTCGCAGGCGCTGGAAGCGATTATTGCGAAGTATTCAAGTGAGGGCGCGGTACGCCGGTTTGTTATCAAATGCATTGTGACTAACGAGGCAAGCAATAAAGTGGCGCAACGCAACGGTTTTACCCTCGAAGGCTGTTTGCGCCAGGCGGAGTTTCTTAACGGTGAGTTTCACGACCAGAACATCTACGCACGTATCGAGGCGTAATCAAAACACACCATAAAACGGCGTTCTGGTTACCCGCTGGTCGCCGTTAATAGCCTTATTGCCGCGGATATGAATCATTTCACCATTCATTCCGTCTACCGTTGCTTTGTCGCTGACCTGCACATTATTTTCGATCAGCACGTTACCCGTTAAACGCGCGCTGCCGTAAATCTGTACATGGTCATCCAGCAGAACAGGGCCGCCGATGAGCGTGGCGTCATCGAAGATATGCACGTGATGTTTTAGCACACAGTCGCCTTTGATGACCGCATTGCCATAAACCTGCGAAGAGTAACGAATGGTTGGGATCTGGTCTTCTCCGCTGCCGGCGATAATGCGGGCGTTATCGAAAATGCGGGCGCAGTCGCAAATCCAGACGTTATTATCTTCGTTGCCTTCCAGCATGGCGTGCCCGAACACCTCGGCGCGATGTTCAATAAACGCGTTGCTGACCACGGCATCGCCATAAATTTGTGCCTGATGGACTATGCGGGAAGCATGCACTGCCGCGTTGCCGTAGATTTGCAGAAGCTGGTCATGATCCGCCGTCAGGCCGCGCACCGCAATAATCTGGCAGCCGTTCATTACCCGTGCGTTCTCACGGATAAAACATTCGCCGCTAATCAGCGAGTCTTCAACAAAAGCATGACCAGAGATATGAGCCTGATGGCAGAGCGTTGAGGCGCCGTGGATCTGCGCATCATCTTTGACGTCGGAGCCGCCGAATACCAGACACTGGCTGTCATAAATCCAGCACTCGCCTTGCTGACTCAGATTTGCTCCACTCTCCACCCATCCGCCGGTTTGCCCGGCTTTCACATCGCTGAAGTCCCGGAGCGCGCGGATTTGCCAGAGTCTGATCTGTTGCTTTTCGCCATCCTGCAGATAATCATGAAGCTGAAAATCGTCGGTTAGTTCGTACTTATTCATTCGTTCTGCCCTCTTTGCGCCTGTTTAAAACGTAGCAGGTAAATGAGCGGCGTGGCGTTCTGGCGCAGAATCGCATAAAATGCATTTCAAATACATTTTAAAAAATAAACAAAATGAGCAGATCGGTATCGCCCACGATGATTAACCTGCCCGCCGGGTATTTCGGTATGGTGCTGGGGATAATCGGAATGGGATTTGCGTGGCGCTATGCCGCAACTATCTGGCCCGTTAGCCCGCTACCCGGTGCGGCCCTTGAAACGCTGGCTATGATCGTCTGGTTTTTGCTGACCCTGGCTTTTGTGTACCGCCTGGCGAGGTATCCCGGGACGGTGAAAGAGGAAATCGTTCATCCCCTAATGAGCAGTTTCGTCAGCCTTTTTCCCGCAACGACGATGCTTGTGGCTATCGGGATTGCGCCATATGCACGGCCTGCGGCAGTGGGGATGTTCGTATTTGGTGTAGCGGTGCAGCTCAGCTATGCCGCATGGCAGAGCGCCGGTTTATGGCGTGGAAATCATCCGCAAACGGCAACCACGCCGGGACTCTATTTGCCGACGGTGGCCAATAATTTTATCAGCGCGATGGCGTGTGGGGCGCTGGGGTATCACGATCTGGGGATCCTGTTTTTTGGCGCGGGCGTTTTTTCCTGGCTTAGCCTGGAGCCGGCTATTTTGCCCCGTATGCGTAGCGCCGGAGAATTACCCACGCCGGTTCGCACCTCGCTTGGGATCCAGCTTGCGCCTGCGCTGGTGGCCTGCAGCGCTTACCTCAGCGTAAATGGCGGACAGACGGATTTCTTTGCCAAAATGCTGTTTGGCTACGGTTTGCTTCAACTGCTGTTTATGTTGCGTCTGATGCCCTGGTATATGGCCCAGCCGTTTAACGCCTCGTTCTGGAGCTTCTCATTCGGTATCTCAGCGCTGGCGACCACCGCGCTGCATCTCAGTCACGGCAGCAGTGATGGCATTTTTACCGTCGTTGCGCTGCCGCTGTTTATTTTTACTAATGCAATTATCGGCCTGCTGCTGGTGCGCACGTTTATCCTGCTGATGCAGGGAAAACTCATCGTGCGTACGGCCAGGCCCATGAAAGAGGATCGTTTATGACCGCGAAGTCTGAAAGCTACTACAGCGAAAAATATGGTTTAACCCCAACACATTCCGACGTGGTGAATGCCGCGACTATCGTACCGCCAGGCAAGGCGCTGGATCTGGGCTGCGGCAACGGTCGCAACAGCCTGTATCTGAACCAGAAAGGTTTTGAGGTGACCGCGTGGGATAAAAACCCAATGAGCATCAATAACCTGAAACAGATTATCGAGGCGGAAGGATTAAAAAATATCACCACCGATATCGCTAACCTGAACGAACTGAAATTTGACGGCGAGTACGATTTTATTCTCTCCACCGTGGTGATGATGTTCCTTGAGCGCGATACCATTCCGGGCCTTATCGATAATATGCAGCGCTGCACCAGAAAGGGTGGCTATAACCTGATCGTGGCGGCGATGGATACGGAAGATTTCCCTTGCAACGTTGGTTTCCCGTTTGCGTTCAAAGAGGGCGAGCTGAGCAATTATTATCAGGGTTGGGAGCTGATTAAATACAACGAGGATGTCGGCCAGCTACATAAAACCGACGAGAACGGCAACCGTATTAAACTGCGTTTTGCCACTATGCTTGCCCGTAAGATCTAACACGGCAGGGTGGATAAGCGTCTGCGCTATCCACCCTACAATTTATGTTTTTCCCGGTCAGAAAAGCACAACCCCCACCGATTTAATCACAACTATAATCCGCGCCAGCCGCCGCCCAGGGCGCGATAGAGATCGACCTGCGCCAGCAGCAGGTTGTTTTTCACCTGCACCACGCTAAGCTGCGTGGAAAAGAGCGTGCGCTGGGCGTCCAGCTCATCCAGATAAGAGGAATAACCGTTGCGGTAGCGATTCCGGGCAATTCGCAGCGCCTCTTCGGCAACGTGCTCCTGCTCCTGTAATTCCGTCAACTGTTCCCCCAGGCGCTGGATAGCATCGATGCTGTCGTTCACCTCTTTAAAAGCGTTGCGCACCGTTTTTTCATAGGCGTACAGCGCCTGATTTCGCTGCGACATAGCGACGTCAACCTGGGCATTCAGCGCTTCGCGGTTCAGCAGCGGTGCGAGAATGCTGCCGCCGATACTCCAGAGCCGCAGAGGATTGTCGATAAGCTGTGAAAGCGTGCTGTCCTGCAAGCTCCCGCCAGCCACGAGATTTATCGAGGGCAAAAGCTGCGCGCGCGACACAGCAAGCGTGGCATCTGTAGCGACCAGCTGCCTTTGCGCCTGGACGATATCGGGGCGGCGATTTAATAGCGTCGACGGCAGCTGTGCGGGCAGCGTCAGCGGCGTGAGCTGGTCAAATTCGCCGCCGCGCGCCACCGCGCCTGGATTTTTGCCCACCAGCACGCTGAGCGCATTTTCCTGCTGGCTAATTTGATGCTGCAGCTGCGGAATTTGCGCGCGCGTTGAGCGATATTCCGACTCCGACTGCATCAATTCCAGTCGGGAGCTGTAGCCCGCTTCATACTGGCGTTTAGCTAGTTTGTAGGCATCTTCGCGGGCGGCGAGCGTGGATTGCGTGACTTTTAGCTGTTCATCCAGAGAAAGCAGGGTGATATAGCCCGAGGCAACGGAGGAGGCAACGGTCAAATTTGCCGTCGCCGCCGCTGCTTTTTGTGCTTCAAGGCTTGCCTGAGCCGCGTCCGCAGCGCTGCTGTACTGTCCCCATAAATCGACGTTATAACTAGCGTTCAGGCTTCCTTTATACAGATCGCCATGCGTCGGCAAACCCGTCGCGGCAGATTGTGAGCGGCTACGGCTTGCATTCAGCCCGGCATCAAGCGTCGGCCATTGCGCGCCTTCTGCGGACTGTACGCGGGCCTGATACTCATTAACGCGTTCACGGGCGCTCAGCACATCGCTGTTATAACGCAGGGCTTCATCCACATAGCCATTGAGCATCGAATCGTGAAAATTACGCCACCAGAATCCTTCCGCAGAAGAAGCGGGGCCGACCTGGTCGCGCCACTGGGCGGGGATCTCAAGCATCGGTCTGGCCTGCTGAACCTGAGCTGAATGGCAGCCTGCCAGCAGCAGTGCTACGGCAATGCAGGAAAGCTTCAGCGGGTTCATTGGGCTTTCTCCCGCGTGTCGATATGCACCTGAACCGACATCCCCGGACGCAGGCGCTTGCGCTTATCCGCCTCGCCGAGCACTTCGATGCGCACCGGAATACGCTGAGCGATCTTCACAAAGTTGCCGCTGGCGTTATCCGGCGATATGGCGCTGAACTCAACGCCGGTAGCCGGGGAGATGCTCTCCACGCGCCCGTTAAACTTCTCATTCGCCAGCGCGTCCACGGTGAAGGTCACGGGCTGGCCGACTTTCATATCTGCAAGCTGCGTTTCTTTCACGTTGGCGATAACCCAGTTATCTGCCGGAACAAGCGATGTCAGGCGTGTGCCTGCGCTCACATAGGCGCCAAGACGCACGGCGATCTGCCCTAGCTGGCCGTCGCGAGGGGCGATAATCCGCGTGTTTTGCAGATCGATTTGCGCCAGCTCCAGCGCCGCTTCCGCATTTTCCACGTCTGCCTCCAGCGAGCCCCGGTTAACGATCACGGTCTGCAGATCCTGGCGGGACATTTCAAGCTGGGCGGCGGCCTGCTCGATATCCGCATTGCCCTGCGCCGCGCTGGCGCGGGCGGCGTCGCGTTCACGCACCGAGAGCGAACCGTCTGCGGTCAGGTCTTCCACGCGGCGTAAATCGAGCTGGGATTTTTTCGCCTGTGCCTGGGCATTTTTCAGGGCGGCTTCATTTTTCTTAATCACGGCATCCGCGCTGCGACGTTGCTGTTGATTATTGGCGAGCGCGGCCTGTTTCATCGCCATCTGCGCCTGCGCCTGATGCACGCGCTGTTTGTAGATACGGTCATCGATGGTCATCAGCACGTCGCCTGCTTTGACATACTGGAAATCCTTTACATTTACCACCGTGATATAGCCGTTAACCTGCGGGCTGATAAAAGTAGTCAGACCGCGCACGTAGGCATTTTCCGTTGATTCAACGTGCCGCGTGAAGGGGGGCAGTTGCCAGGCGTAGAGGATCACCAGCACGCCAACGATGCCTATCGCGGCGGCGCTAAAAATTGACACTATGCGCAGGTTTTTTTGCTCCGGGCTTTGTGCCGGAGTCGTTCCTTGTTCACTCATTGCAGCTCCGTGGTATTTTTTAATTGTTTTCTGGCCGCCAGTTTCAGGCGCAGCAGGCGCACGAAAATCCATAGCAGGGTGCAGGTGGCAATGGATGCGGTTAGTAAATAAGTATCGTTGTAAGCAAGCACGTTCGCTTCATTAGTGGCAACGCTTTGCAACTGAAGCAACGCCTGAGCATTAAGCAGCGTGCTGTCGCCCAGCACGCTGCTATAAAGCTGGGTGTACTGGTTGACCCGCTCGCTGACCATCGGATTAAGCAGCGTGAGCTGATCGGCCAGCAGGCTGGAGTGGAATTTCTCGCGCCAGGTCTGGAAGGTGCCGAGGATGGCTGAACCCAGCAGTCCGCCAAGGTTCTGGCTCATACCAAACAGCACCGAAAAACTCACGAGGTTGCGCGGTTCGGCAATCACGCCGCCGATCGCTGTAAGCATCGCCGGGGCGAGGAAGAAGGCGCTGCTAAATCCAAACAGAAACTGACTCGCCATAAGCTGTGCCGGGCGGGTGAGGTTGTTGGACTGGCTGTCCATCAGCGAGGCGACAATCATCAGCACCAGTGAAATCACCACCGGACGCGTGAGCTTCTTGATATCAATCGTCAGGCAACTGGCGATAATCCCGCAGACGATACCCGCAAAAATTGACCACGCAAGGTTGGTCATCTGTTCGTTTTGCAGGCCGATAAGCTGCAGATAGCCAATTACCCCGGTGTTCTGCTCCGCAAGCACAATACGAATCAGCACCATGATAAGCCCCAGCCGAACGATGCTGCCGCTCGAAAGCCAGCGCGTATTCAGCAGCGGGTTGCTTCGATTGTGCTCAAAGGTGATGGCGGCCACGATTAATACCAGCGAGGCGGCCAGCGACCAGCCAATCCACGGCGCTTCGAACCACCAGTCGATACGCCCAAGCGACAGCACGCCGCACAGCAGCGCAATACCTGGCGCAAGCAGAATAAACGTCAGAAAATCCTTCTTTTCAAAGACTTTTTTACGATCGCTTGGCGGCAGTTTCAGCGCCAGCACACAGGCCAGTGAGACCAGAGCAAGACCGAGCTCGAAATAATAAAGACCGCGCCATTCGTTAAGCTGCAAAAGCTCAGAGGAGAACAGCCGTGCGGCAGGAATGGCGAGCGTTGAGCCGGTGATGCCAATGGTTAACGCCTTAAGCCGGTGTTTCGCAGGCCAGGCCTGAACCTGATAGTAAATGCCAAGCGAACTGAGCGCGGCGCCGACCATCCCGTGGGCCGCCCGCACCATGATGGCGGAATTAATATCGTTAACGAAAAGGTGGAAGAAGGTGACCAGCACATAGAGCACCAGGAATCCTTCGGTAAACGCTCTGAGCCCATACTGCTGGCGGAATTTCACCAGCAGCAGGTTGATGGAGGCGTTAGTCATCACATACACCGCAGGCAGCCAGGCGATTTCATTAGACCAGGCCGCAAAGGTGCCCTGTAAATTGGTGAGGTTTGCGGTAACCAGCGCGTTTCCGAGCGCCCCGGTCATGCACACCAGCAGTCCTACCAGACCGTAGGCGATGCGCCTGTGGGTGGGGTGGATCGGCGTGGAAGGGGAACCGAGGAGCGTAGGCTTTTCATGCGGTTTCCACTCCCTTGGAATATAAGGGTCGCGTTGAGGAAGGCGCATTATTTTGTCTCGGCTGCTTTGAGGAGGCGGGTGAGCACATCACGCGTCACGGCCTGCTCTTCTTCACTGATTGAGGCCAGCACTTCCTGGCGCAGTTTGTCGGCAACCACTTTAACTTTTTGATAAAGGGCCTGACCTTGTTCGGTTGCTACCAGCAGGCGCACCCGTTTGTCTTCAGGCGTCAGCACCCGCTGCACCAGATTTTGTTCGACCAGGCGGTTGATGAGCGGCACGAGGGTTGCGCCCTCGACGCCAAGCTGGCGAGCCAGCTCCTTCTGCGAAAGCGGCGTTTCATTGCCGGCGATAGCCGAAACCGCCACCCAACTGGCCTGGCTCATGCCGAGGTCTTTTAGCCTGCGGTCAACCGCCAGTCGCCAGTTATGGGCCGTGAGATGGAGCAGGTGAGAAAAAGTGAGCTTTTCGTAATCCACAGCAGCGAAACCATTTCATTAGATATCTAACTAGTTTAAGACTGCGACCATAAATAATTCAAGCGAATATGCAAACGAATTGCTTAGACTGGCATTATAGCCGCTACAGCCTAACTTAGCTGGTAATGCCGGTTAGGCTTCATCTTCTCAGGGATATCATCCTCGTCGTTCATATCGCGCAAATCACGTTCGATGGTATTGCAGATGGCATTCAGCGCCAGATCGTTATCCTCCATGCCGAACGGATCTTCCAGCTCTTCGGCCAGGCTATCGAGGGCGATAAAGGTGTAGGAAATAAACACCGACAGGAACGGCGTCATATAATGCACATCCTGCACCAGCGCGAAGGGCAGCATGATGCAAAACATGTATACCGTGCGGTGCAGAATCAAAGTGTAGGCGAAAGGCAGCGGCGTGCTGGTAATACGTTCGCAGCCGCCGGCGACGGCGGAGTGTTCGTTGAGATGATTATCCAGGCTGCGCCACAGCACATCTGAAATAGTGCCGTTCATCCGCTGTCTTGACAGCCAGTTGCCCATCAGCAGCAAAATACGGTTGCACGGCGCATGGCTCGCCGCCACCCATGCCAGCTCCTCTTCTCGCAGCCAGGGACGCAGGGCATCTTCCACCGGTTGTTTGCGCAGCGTCAGGCGCAGACAGTTGCAGAACGCAACCTGCAAATTCACGAAATAATTAATCTCTTCGCTTTGCGCCGCAGGGAGGCTTTTTACCTCGCGCAGCAGCGAACGTGCGGTGATGGCAAGTTGCCCCCACAGCAGACGCGCTTCGTTAAAACGCGCATAGCAGGCGCTGTTTCTGAAACCGAGGAAGATGGCGATAGCCACGCCCAGAATGCTGAACGGCGCCATAGTCAGTTTGATGCCAAGCGCTTCATACCACGGCAGGAAGAAAATCACGCTGATCGACAACGCGAGGTTCAACAGCAGACGTGAATAGATTTTCTCCAGCACGGAACCGTGCCAGACAAAAAGTCGAATAATCCAGTGCTTATGCGGACGAACAATCATAGTGAGGAGACTCAAAAACAGGACACCGTATTTAACGGCAGAGTGTGATGTAGATCAATATTTAAAGTTACATGATTTTAACAACGTGAATTATTTTCACGTCCCGTGAATTTTCCTCGTTTGCCCGCTTGCCGACGTCATGCCATTCTCACCGCAACAAATAGCCATCCAGATGGCTAAAAATTCAAATAATGAACTATCACTCTGCTAAATCAGTTAGCCGGGTCACCAGGAGAATTTATATGTCGCACAACGAGCAACAGCGCAATCATGCCCCGTTCCGCGCGGATATCGTCGGGAGCTTCTTACGTCCGGATACCATCAAAGAAGCCCGCCTGCAGTTTGCCGCAGGCGATATCACGGCGGATCAACTGCGCAACGTTGAAGATGAAGCCATTCGCGCTTCGGTAGAGCAGCAGTGCGCGTGTGGCCTGCACGTTGTCACCGACGGTGAATTCCGTCGCGCCTGGTGGCACTTTGACTTTTTCGACGGGTTGCAGGGCGTTGAACGTTACGAATCCGCCCAGGGGATCCAGTTCAACGGCGTGCAGACTAAGGCGCACAGCGTGCGCGTCGTGGGTAAGCTTGGCTTTGGCGAGCATCCTATGCTGGAAGATTTCCGCTATCTGAAAAGCATCAGCGGAAAAGCGGTGCCCAAAATGACTATTCCCAGCCCGAGCGTGCTGCATTTCCGCGGTGGTCGTAACGCCATCGACAGCACCGTTTACCCGGATTTGAACGACTATTTCGACGATCTGGCAACCACCTGGCGCGATGCGATCCAGGCATTTTATGCAGCAGGCTGCCGCTATCTGCAACTGGATGACACCGTCTGGGCCTACCTGTGCTCAGACGCGCAGCGTAAAGAAATCCGCGAGCGCGGTGACGATCCTGACGAGCTGGCAAAAATTTATGCCCGCGTGCTGAATAAAGCGCTGGAAGGAAAGCCTGAGGATCTGACCATCGGCCTGCATGTTTGCCGCGGTAACTTCCGCTCGACCTGGATTTCTGAAGGCGGTTACGAGCCGGTAGCGGAAGTATTATTTGGCACCGTGAACGTGGACGCCTTCTTCCTTGAATACGACAACGACCGTTCAGGCGATTTTGCCCCGCTGCGTTTTGTGCGTCCTGGCAAACAGCAGGTTGTGCTGGGGCTTATCACCACCAAAAATGGCGAGCTGGAAAAGCCTGAGCAAATCCAGGCGCGTATTAACGAAGCGGCGAAATTTGTCGATATCAGCCAGATTTGTCTCAGCCCGCAGTGCGGCTTTGCCTCCACGGAGGAGGGCAACAGCCTGAGCGCCGCGCAGCAGTGGGACAAAGTTCGTCTGGTAACCGAGATTGCGCAGAAGGTGTGGTAAGCATTATCGTCCCGGCGCTCCCTTCTCCCGGTGAGGAGAAGGGAAGCATACCGTTATTGGGTTTCACATACCTCAGCGCTGATTTGCTCCAGAGATTTGTCCTTTGTTTCGGCGACAAAAAAGAGATTTAATAAAAACCACAGCAGGCAGCACAGGCCATATAAAAAGAAGGGGAAGCTGCCATTAAATATCTCATTCAGTTTTGCACTGTTGGTTAACATCGGGAAGGTCTGTGAAACAATGAAACTGCCTGTCCAGATAAGAAACGTAGCCCAGGACATTAATTTATCACGAATAATATTGGGCGATAATTCCGGGATGATTATCCAGAGAATCGGGCCGATAGTGCCGCCAAAGAAGAGGATATAAACAATCATCAGCGCCAGCATCAACAGGTTTGTTACGCCCAGAAAGATTAAGATCCCCAGCAGGGTGATGGCGACGAAACAAACAAAGGATCCGATAATCAGGAGTTTTCTTCGGCCATACTTTTCTACGTTATAAACAGCCCATAATGCCGCGGCAAAAAATGCAACCCCCACGATGACCTGCTGGTAATAGGCGGTTTTTGCACTGGCAATGCCAATAT
>DALYUA010000056.1:0-11570 GCA_031993245.1 Buttiauxella sp.
TGAATGAACCGCACTGAACCATCCAGCGTTTTTCATCTTTTTTCTCGTGAGCGGCCGGAGCAGGTTTTGCTGCTTCAGTTTCACGGCTAACCGGTGCAGTTTTTGGCTGCGTCTGAACCTGCGCGCGGGGCTGTGCGGTTTGCGGCGGCGTTTGCAGCAAATCCTGATACGGCTGAGGCGCAGTCGTCGTACGCGGTTGCTGTTGCTGAACAGGGCGTGACTGCTGCTGCGTCTGCTGCACAGCACGCGGCTGCTGATAAGGTTGTTCGGTAACGCGCTGCTGCACTCGGGGTTGTTGCTGTTGCTGCGAGTTCCATTGCTGCTGCGTCCGCTGCTGCACCTGCTGTTGTAACTGTTTCTGGCGCTGCAGCGTTTGCTGACGCTGGGCCGGGGTTTGTTCGTTCCACGGCACCTCGTTCAACTGTGTAGGCTGCTGGCGCATATCCGCCTGCATCTGTTCCAGCAGTTGACGCTGTTCGCTGGTGAGCTGGTCTTTGTTCTGTACTTCGCCACCGGCCGTAGGCTCGGTTGGGGTGCGAACGCCCGGCTGACGGTTTTCCAGCTCTTTGATGTAGCGCCAGCGTTCTTCAGGCTTTGGTGGAAGACCATTCCCGGTCACTTTATGGCCCGGCAGGACTTCGCTTTCCTCTTTTTTATGATGGGTAATGAAGTACAGGGCACCAATAAAGGTCACCAGAACGGCGGCCGCAATGGCAACCATTGTCGGCGAGACGGATGGCAGGTTACGTTGCTTTTTGCGGGAGGTACTCTTTTTGCGCCGTGTCCCTGCCGATTGCCCGCGGCGTACATAATCTTTTTGTGCCACTATCGATTCGCTGTATTGATTCGTTTGTCAGCCCGCCATGTTACTTAAGGGGCGTCCCTTTGACCAGATTAGGGAGTCCTAAAGCGGTTCATTTTCTTAAGCCTGGGGCGCTGGTGCTCCCTCGTTCAATGAGGTCGCAGTCCAGCAGACGCGATCCGCTGCTAACGATTTCACCGTGTAGCTGATCTAATAGCAGCAACATAGCTTCCCGTCCGATGTCGAAACGCGGCTGTTGGACTGTAGTGAGCGGTGGATCACAAAATTGCGATAACGCAATGTCATCGAAGCCCATGATGGATAAATCTTCCGGGATGCGTAGCCCGCTACGTTTAGCCTGCGAAAGCGCGCCCAGCGCCATCACGTCACTGTGGCAAAAGACCGCAGTTGGCGGAACGGGGAGCGATAAAAGCTGCGCAAGCGCTGTCGCACCGGCCTCAAAAGTAAAGTCACCGCGCGCGATATAATGGGGATCGACGACCATTCCCGTACGGCGCAAGGCCTGCACGTACCCCTGCAGGCGATAATGGCACAGCGGCATCTCTTCCGGCCCGGCAATACAGGCAATTCTCTCGTGGCCCAACTGCTGCAAATAATAAACGGCGTTAAACGCAGCGGTGAGATTGTCGATATGCACCGTCGGCAGTTCCAGCTCTGGCGCAAACTCGTTGGCCATCACCATCGGCGGCAAATTTCTTTGTTCTTCAAGGCTTGCATCAAACGGCAGGCGCGAGCCAAGCAGCAACATGCCGTCAATTTGTTTGGTGATGATCAGATCGATGAACGTTTTTTCCTGCTGGTTCTGATGGGCGCAGTCGCCGATCAGCACCAGATAACCCTGTTCAGCGGCGGTGATTTCAATGCCTCGAATTATCTCACTGAAGAACGGATCGCAGATATCCGGAACAATCACCAGAATCGTACGCGATTCGTTACGCTTTGTGTTGCGGCCTAGCGAATGAGGCAAGTAGCCCACTTCTATCGCAGCCTGTTCTACGCGGCTACGTGTGCTTTGCGAGACCTTATCCGGGTTCATTAAGGCTCTGGATACCGTTGCTGTTGATACTTTTGCCTGTACGGCTACATCTTTCATGGTTGCACTGACAACCTGACTCTTCGGCTTCAACTTCTTCTCCTCGCTCGCACTCCGCAGGCCATGACACATCCTTTATGTCTGATCGAGCTGACATTCTTAGCAGAATATTGCTGTCGCCTGTTACAAAAATTTCATCAAAAATGTGACGGATGCAGAATTTTTCGATCCGCTTCGCATATCCAGTCGGCTATGTGCTAGCTCTCAATCGGATCGACATCCAGCGCCCACTTCACTTTTCGTGCTTCAGGAAGGGTATTCACCAGCTTCAGGGAGTGGCTCACCAGGCGCTGCAATCGGGCGCGTGACGGATGCTGAAGGAGAATTTGCCAGCGGAAACGGCCCCCGCGTTTTGGCTGGAGTGAAGGCACCGGTCCCATGATCCACAGCTGTTCATCACGTAGCGGGCTCGACTCCAGCAAATTGCGTAGCTGCTGCAGGAACAGCGGCGCCTGCTGGTTGTTTTGATCTTCAGCCCGGAAAATCACGTGACTGGTAAACGGCGGTAAAAATACCGTCTGGCGCTCAACCAGCGCCTGATTTGCGAAGGCATCGTAGCCCTGGGTCAACAAAGTTTGCAGTAATGGATGCTCAGGATGGTGAGTTTGCAGCACCACTTCGCCTTGCTTACCCGCACGGCCTGCACGCCCGGAAACCTGAACATAGAGCTGGGCAAAGCGTTCTGCTGCGCGAAAATCTGCTGAGAACAATGCCCCGTCGACGTCCAGCAGCGCGACTAACGTGACGTCAGGAAAATGGTGGCCTTTAGCCAGCATCTGTGTGCCAATCAGAATGCGTGCTCCGCCGCGATGAACCTCGGCCAGATGCTGTTCAAGCGCGCCTTTGCGGCTGGTGGTATCGCGATCGATACGTGAAAGCGGTACGCCCGGAAACAGCGGGGCCAGGCTTTGCTCAAGCTGCTCTGTTCCTATACCCACCGGCACCAGATTGGTTGAACCGCATCCCGGACACTGGTTGGGGATGGCTCGCTGGCTGTCGCAGTGGTGGCAACGCAGCTGGCGCTGCCCCTGATGCAACGTATAGTAGCGGTCGCAGCGGGGACATTCCGCTATCCATCCGCACTCGTGGCATAAAAGGGCAGGGGCGAATCCCCGACGATTCAGGAACAGAATGACCTGATTATCTGCCTTTAAATGCTGTCCGATTTTCTGAATTAGCGCAGGAGCAAGACCTGATTTAAGCGGCTGACCTTTTAAATCCACTACCTGCTGCGCAGCCGGACGTGCATTTCCGGCGCGTTTAGTCAGGCGTAGCTGGCGATATTTGCCGAGCTGCACGTTATGCAGCGTTTCCAGCGCAGGCGTCGCCGAGCCGAGAATAATCGGGATATCTTCCGCATGAGCGCGATACACCGCCAAATCTCGGGCATGGTAGCGCCAGCCTTCCTGCTGCTTGTAAGAGCTGTCGTGCTCTTCGTCGATGACAATAACGCCAAGGCGGCAAAACGGCGTAAAGAGAGCGGAGCGCGTGCCGATGACAATCGCCGCCTCGCCGTTACGCGCTTTCAGCCAGACGGCAAGTCGCTCGCTGTCGTTCAATCCTGAATGCAGAACTTCTACAGGAGCATTAAAACGCTCCCGGAAACGGGCGATGGTCTGCGGCGTCAGGCCGATTTCCGGCACCAGCACCAGGGCCTGCAAACCCCGCTCCAGCACGTTTTCCAGCACGCTCAGATAGACTTCGGTTTTACCCGAACCGGTAATGCCAGCCAGCAGCCAGGCGGAAAAATGATCCGCAGCGCTGTGAATGGCGCCCACCGCCGTGGCTTGTTCGGTATTCAGACGCAGGCGTTCACCCGCGACAGAATAAGTGTCGCGCCAGTCCGTTGCGGCGGGTGCCGCGCTTTTCAGATCGCATAGCCCTTTTATTCTCAGCGTCTGTAAGCCCTGCTCGCTGACATCCATCTCGCTTACCTGGTGACGCCAGATATTTTTTTGCCGCACAGCCGCCAGCGCCTGCTGCTGCCTGGGGGCCCGTTTCAGGCTGTTAAGATCGACGGCTCTGCCTTCTTCCGTGGCGAACCAGTACCACAGCGGCGCGTGATGCGCGGGCTTTCCCTGACGCAGCAAAATTGGCAGAGCATGAAACAGCACATCGCCAATGGGATGGTGGTAATAATCTTTTGCCCATAGCAAAACGCGCCATAAAGAAGGAGGGAATAAGGATGCTCCATCAAGAACGTTAACTATGGGCTTAAGATCGCTAAGCGGGAGTTCGCTCTTTTCGCTCACGGCAACCACAATGCCCACGGCTTCGCGTTTGCCAAACGGCACCATCACGCGGCAGCCCGCTACTACCTGCATTCCAGCGGGGATCAGATAGTCAAAGGTACGGGCAAGTGGAACCGGCAGGGCGACGTGAGCGACAGGCATGAAAGCATCCGGGGTGATAAAAAAGACGAGATAGTGTACACTGTGTGTTCGCAAAATTGCGGATCAGTTTGCATGCATCGGTTGTTTTCTGTATGATTCGCCGCCTTTGATGCGCAGTTTTGGCTTCGAATAAACCTACTTTATTAACATCGCGTGGTGTCTGGCGTTAGGGCTGGAAGAGCGACGCGGCCTTAGACCTGAGGTTTTCCATGAAAAAAGATATCCACCCTAAATATGACGTAATTACTGCAAACTGTTCTTGCGGTAATTCTATCAAAATCCGCTCTACTGCGGGTCACGATCTGAACCTGGACGTTTGTGGTGAATGCCACCCGTTCTACACTGGTAAACAGCGTGATGTTGCTACCGGTGGCCGTGTTGACCGCTTCAACAAGCGTTTCAGCGTACCAGGCGCGAAAAAGTAAGTTTCGCAGCATGGAAAGAGAAAGGCGCCCTGGGGCGCCTTTTTTGTCTCTGTAATCCGCTGTCTAGTATTCCCACGTATCCGGGTCAATCCCCAGCTCGCGCATAATCACCTTCGCTTCTTCCGGAATTTCATCACTACGCTCTTTACGTAGATCCGCATCGTTCGGCAGAGGTTGGCCAGTAAACGCGTGCAGAAATGCTTCACACAGTAATTCACTGTTTGTTGCGTGGCGCAGGTTGTTCACCTGGCGACGGGTGCGCTCATCGGTGAGGATTTTTAACACCTTCAGAGGAATGGAAACCGTAATTTTCTTTACCTGTTCACTCTTCTTCCCGTGCTCAGCGTAAGGGCTGATATATTCGCCGCTCCATTCAGCCATGAGATACCTTTAATCCTCTTATCAATTAAACATGCTTAAACCGGGCGAGGCACGATTTCAGCGATTATCTGTCTTAGTGTACAGCCCAGACGCCTGCGCAGTCTGCGACTCATACATGCTAAAGCGTATAATTTTAACGGCTATTTTGCGTTTGCTCAATCTATACGCAAAGAAGTTTAGATGTCCAGATGTATTGACGTCCATCTTTGCAATGTTTACTCTGATGCCTGACCTTTATTCGACCAGCAAGGATCAGGGAAACAATGACGCGCAAACAGGCAACCATCGCAGTACGCAGCGGTTTGAACGATGACGAACAATACGGCTGTGTTGTTCCGCCCATCCATCTTTCCAGCACTTATAACTTCACAGGTTTTAATGAACCGCGCGAGCACGATTATTCGCGTCGTGGCAACCCTACGCGCGATGTTGTACAGCGTGCGCTGGCGGAACTGGAAGGCGGTGCGGGTGCTGTGATGACGAACACCGGCATGTCGGCTATTCACCTGGTGACCACGGTATTCCTGAAGCCTGGCGACCTGCTTGTTGCCCCACACGATTGCTATGGCGGCAGCTATCGCCTCTTTGACAGTCTGGCAAAACGCGGCGCGTACCGAGTTTTATTTGTCGATCAGAGCGATGAGGCCGCTTTAAACGCGGCGCTGGCCGAAAAACCGAAGTTAGTGCTGGTAGAAACTCCAAGCAACCCATTGTTGCGCGTGGTAGATATTGCGAAAATATGCGCCGCAGCGCGTGCTGTCGGAGCAATCAGCGTGGTGGATAACACCTTCCTGAGCCCGGCGCTGCAAAACCCGCTGGCGCTGGGAGCCGATCTGGTTCTGCACTCCTGTACCAAATATTTAAATGGCCACTCTGATGTGGTGGCGGGAGTAGTGATCGCCAAAGATGTTGATACTGTCACCGAGCTTGCCTGGTGGGCGAATAACATCGGCGTGACCGGCAGCGCGTTTGACAGCTATCTGCTGCTGCGCGGGTTGCGTACACTGTCGCCGCGTATGGAAGTTGCTCAACGTAACGCGCAGTTGATTGTCGATTTCCTGAAGAGACAACCGCTGGTGAAAAAGCTGTATCATCCATCGCTGCCGGAAAACCAGGGGCACGATATCGCCGCCCGTCAGCAGAAAGGTTTTGGCGCGATGTTGAGTTTTGAATTGGATGGAGACGAGCAGACGTTGCGTCGTTTCCTGAGCGGACTGTCGCTCTTCACGCTGGCGGAATCGCTGGGTGGCGTTGAAAGCCTGATTTCCCACGCGGCAACCATGACCCACGCGGGCATGGCGCCGGAAGCGCGAGCTGCGGCTGGTATTTCCGAAACGTTGCTGCGCGTGTCTACCGGTATTGAAGATGGTGAAGATTTAATTGCTGACCTGGAAAATGCCTTCCGGGTGGCAAGAGAGGGGTAAGCATGAGTGTTTCAGTACCAGCAGGGACGCCGGTTCGTCAACTGCACAAGTTTGGCGGCAGTAGTCTTGCAGATGTAAAATGTTACCTGCGTGTGGTGGGTATCATGACCGAGTATTCCAGGCCGGGCGATCTGATGGTGGTTTCTGCCGCTGGCAGCACCACTAACCAGCTAATTAACTGGCTCCAACTGAGCCAGAGCGACAGGTTATCTGCGCATCAGGTCCAGCAGGCGCTGCGTCGTTATCAAAGCGAGCTTATCGGCGGCCTGCTTCCGCCGGAGGTTGCGGATGGCCTGATCGGTGAATTTATTCACGATCTGGAGCGCCTCGCCGGTTTACTGGATGGTAAAATCACCGACGCGGTATATGCCGAAGTGGTCGGCCACGGCGAAATCTGGTCTGCACGTCTGATGTCTGCGGTGCTGAATCAGCAGGGTATTGAAGCAGCTTGGCTCGATGCGCGTGAATTCATGCGTGCCGAGCGAGCGGCGCAGCCACAGGTTAATGAAGGCCTCTCCTGGCCGCTGCTGCAAGAGTTGATGGCGCAGCATCCGCATAAACGTCTTGTGGTTACCGGCTTTATCTGCCGTAACGACGCCGGTGAAACCGTGTTGTTGGGCCGTAACGGCTCTGACTATTCCGCAACGCAAATCGGCGCGCTGGCAGGCGTTTCCCGCGTGACCATCTGGAGCGACGTAGCCGGGGTCTATAGCGCCGATCCGCGTAAAGTAAAAGATGCCTGTCTGCTGCCTCTGCTGCGTCTGGACGAAGCCAGCGAACTGGCACGCCTTGCGGCGCCTGTCCTGCACGCCCGTACTCTGCAGCCGGTCTCCGGCAGCGATATCGATCTGCAATTGCGTTGCAGCTATTCCCCGGAGCAGGGCTCAACCCGCATCGAACGCGTTCTGGCTTCCGGCACCGGAGCGCGCATTGTCACCAGCCATGATGATATCTGCCTGATTGAGTTTCAGGTTGCTCCGCAGCAGGATTTCAAACTGGCGCAGAAAGAGCTGGATACGCTGCTTAAGCGCGCGCAGGTTCGTCCTTTATCTGTCGGAGTGCATCCCGATCGTAATCTGTTGCAGCTTTGCTACACCTCTGAAGTGGTGAACAGCGTGCTGCAAATTTTGCAGGATGCGGGGCTGCCGGGTGAGTTACGTCTGCGTGAAGGACTGGCGCTGGTGGCAATGGTAGGCGCAGGCGTTTGCCGTAACCCGCTGCACAGCCACCGTTTCTGGCAACAGCTAAAAGACCATCCGGTTGAGTTTATCTGGCAGTCTGAAGAGGGTATCAGCCTGGTCGCCGTGTTGCGCGCAGGCCCTACAGAAAACCTGATTCAGGGCCTGCACAAATCGCTGTTCCGTGCTGAAAAACGTATTGGCCTGGTGCTGTTTGGCAAGGGGAACATTGGTTCCCGCTGGCTGGAACTGTTTGCCCGCGAACAGGAAACGATTTCTGCCCGCACCGGCTTTGAATTTATCCTCGCAGGGGTAGTGGATAGCCGCCGCAGCCTGCTGGACTACGAGGGGCTTGACGCCAGCCGCTCACTGGCATTTTTTAATGATGAAGCGGTAGAGCAGGATGAAGAATCCCTGTTCCTGTGGATGCGTGCGCACCCCTACGACGATTTAGTGGTGCTGGATGTTACCGCAAGCGAGCAGCTTGCCGATCAGTATCTCGATTTTGCAAGCCATGGCTTCCACGTTATCAGCGCCAACAAGCTGGCGGGGGCGGGCAACGGGCAGAAGTACCGCCAAATCCGCGACGCGTTTGAAAAAACGGGCCGCCACTGGTTGTACAACGCCACCGTAGGCGCTGGTTTACCGGTCAACCATACCGTGCGCGACCTGCGCGATAGCGGCGATGCCATTTTGGCGATTAGCGGGATTTTTTCCGGCACGCTTTCATGGCTGTTCCTGCAGTTTGATGGCACCGTGCCGTTTACCGATCTGGTCGATCAGGCCTGGCAGCAGGGCCTGACAGAACCCGATCCTCGAGTCGATCTATCCGGTAAAGATGTTATGCGTAAGCTGGTGATTGTGGCTCGCGAAGCGGGTTACGACATCGAGCCCGATCAGGTTCGCGTAGAGTCGCTGGTGCCAAACGGTTGTGAAGAAGGTTCGGTGGATCATTTCTTTGAGAACGGTGACGAACTCAACGAGCAGATGGTGCAACGTTTTGAAGCCGCGCAGGAGATGGGATTGCTGCTGCGTTACGTGGCCCGTTTTGATGCGAACGGCAAGGCGCGTGTTGGCGTGGAGGCGGTTCGCCCTGAACATCCTCTGGCGGCGCTGTTGCCGTGCGACAACGTGTTCGCCATCGAAAGCCGCTGGTATCGCGATAACCCGCTGGTTATCCGTGGTCCCGGGGCCGGTCGTGATGTCACTGCCGGGGCCATTCAGTCGGATCTTAACCGTCTGGCGCAGCTGCTGTAATTTTTGGCGGATGGCGCGCTGCCTGTCCGCCCTGTACATTTCATCTCTTTGCAGGGTGGATAAGCGCTCGCGTCATCCACCCTCTTTCTTATTTCCTCATCATGAACAAATTTCAGGTTGATTGAGAATTCCTCATTTCCCGTAGTGATTTTTCAGTTGACGACCTGTCCCTTTTCCTTCATCTTGCTATCTGGACGTCTAAACGTCTGGACAGCAACCAAACACAACAACAGATTATTAAAAAGCGATTGATGAGGTAAGGGTATGAGCTTTTTTCACGCCAACCAGCGGGAAGCACTGAATCAGAGTCTGGCCGAAGTAGCCGGGCAAATTAACGTTTCCTTTGAGTTTTTCCCGCCGCGTACCAGTGAGATGGAACAGACCCTGTGGAGCTCAATCGACAGGCTCAGCAGCCTGAAACCTAAATTCGTCTCCGTAACCTACGGCGCAAACTCCGGTGAGCGCGATCGCACCCATAGCATTATTAAAGGGATCAAAGACCGTACGGGCCTTGAAGCGGCGCCGCACCTTACCTGTATCGACGCCACCCGTGATGAACTGCGCACTATTGCCCAGGATTACTGGAACAACGGCATTCGTCATATCGTTGCCCTGCGTGGCGATTTACCGCCGGGCGGTGGCAAACCGGATATGTATGCCTCCGATCTGGTTACCTTGCTTAAAGAGGTGGGGGACTTTGATATTTCGGTCGCAGCCTATCCTGAGGTTCATCCGGAAGCGAAAAGCGCGCAGGCCGATCTTATCAACCTGAAGCGGAAAATTGATGCGGGTGCTAATCGCGCTATCACGCAATTTTTCTTCGATGTGGAAAGCTACCTGCGCTTCCGTGACCGCTGCGCGGCGGCAGGCATTGATGTGGAAATTGTGCCGGGCATTTTGCCGGTCAGTAACTATAAACAGGCACATAAATTTGCCACCATGACCAACGTGCGCGTTCCGCACTGGATGGCGCAAATGTTTGAAGGTCTGGATGATGATGCGGAAACCCGCAAAATGGTTGGCGCAAATATCGCGATGGACATGGTGAAAATCCTCAGCCGTGAAGGGGTGAAGGATTTCCATTTCTATACGCTAAACCGCGCCGAGATGAGCTACGCGATTTGCCATACTCTGGGCGTTCGCCCTGGATTGTAAGAACAGTTCAAGCTCCAAAAAATAAACCCCGCGTGAGCGGGGTTTTTCTTTATAGCATTTACGACCGTAGTTACCCGGTATTACGCATCCCGGCGGCAACGCCTGCAATAGTCACCATTAATGCCTGCTCAACGCGGGCGTCCGGCTCTTCATCTTTCTCTTCCGACTGGCGCGAGCGGTGCAGTAATTCAGCCTGCAAAACGTTCAGTGGGTCGGTGTAAATATTACGCAGAGTGATGGACTCGGCTATCCAGGGTAAATCTTCCATCAGATGGGAATCATTGGCGATATCCAGCACGACTTTAATATCGGCTTCCAGCTGGTCGCGTAGCTGTTTGCCCAGCTTCCACAGTTCTGGTTTCACCAGACGCTGATCGTAGTATTCCGCCAGCCACAGGTCAGCTTTAGCAAATACCATCTCGAGCATGCCAAGCCGCGTGGAGAAGAACGGCCAGTCGCGACACATGGTTTCCAGTTCGCCCTGCTTGCCGTCTTCTACCACTTTTTGCAGTGCGGCACCGGCACCCAGCCAGGCAGGCAGCATCAGGCGGTTTTGCGTCCAGGCGAAAATCCACGGAATGGCACGCAGGGATTCAACGCCGCCATTAGGTTTACGTTTTGCCGGACGCGAACCAAGCGGTAATTTGCCCAGTTCAAGCTCAGGCGTTGCAGAGCGGAAGTAGGGCACGAAGTCTTTATTTTCACGGACATAACCGCGATACATATCGCAGGAGGTGGCAGACAGCTCCTCCATAATATGTTTCCACTCTTTTTTCGGTTCTGGCGGCGGCAGCAGGTTGGCTTCAAGGATCGCGCTGGTATAGAGCGAAAGGCTGCTGATGGTGATTTCCGGCAGACCGTATTTGAAGCGGATCATTTCGCCCTGTTCGGTTACGCGCAGGCCGCCTTTCAGGCTTCCCGGTGGTTGAGACAGGAGCGCTGCGTGCGCTGGGGCACCGCCACGGCCAATAGAGCCGCCGCGTCCGTGGAACAGCGTCAGGGTGATGCCGGCTTTTTCGCAGGTTTTAATCAGCGCGTCCTGCGCCTGGTATTGTGCCCAGGAGGCGGCCATCACGCCTGCGTCTTTTGCCGAGTCAGAATAGCCAATCATGACCATCTGCTTGCCCTGAATAAAGCCGCGGTACCAGTCGATATTCAGCAACTGGGTCATGACGTCGTCGGCGTTGTTCAGGTCATCGAGGGTTTCAAACAGCGGCGCCACCGGCAGCGCAAACGCGCATCCGGCCTCTTTCAACAGCAGATGTACTGCCAGCACGTCAGACGGCGTTTTCGCCATCGAAATCACATAGGCGGCGATAGATCCACGAGGCGCTTCGGCAACCACTTTGCAGGTTTCCAGCACTTCACGGGTGTCTTCACTCGGTTCCCATTGACGCGGCAGTAACGGACGTTTGGAGTTCAGTTCGCGGTTCAGGAAGGC
>DALYUA010000057.1:0-11518 GCA_031993245.1 Buttiauxella sp.
GTTTCACACGGCAATCTCACCGTCACTATTCGTGAAAGCAGCAACGTCAGCCAGCCGGGCGCGTTCAGCCCAGGCGATACCGTAGTTACGCCGGAAAGTGACGTGGACGTAAACCGTGGCCGTGGCCAGATGGTAACCATCCCAACCGGCACCAGCCTGCGCAGCATCGTCAATACCATTAACAGTCTGGGGGCCGCACCAGATGACACCATGGCCATTCTTCAGGCCCTGCATGAAGCCGGCGCGCTGGATGCCGAACTGGTGGTGATTTAAGGAACGCTCATGATTAATTCAATTAACCGTCAGACCACCGTTCTGCCCGGCGATATCGCCGGTCAGGCGAAGCCGCAGAACATTGAGCAGGCTGCCGAACAGTTTGAAGCGATGTTCCTGCGCTCAATGATGACGCAGATGCGTAAAGCCTCGGATGCGCTGGCGGCTGACGACGACCCGTTCAACAGCAAGCAGCAGCGCATGATGCGTGATTTTTATGACGACAAGCTCTCCTCACAGCTGGCTTCCCAGCGATCCAGTGGGATTGCCGACATGATTATCGCCCAAATGACGCCGCAAAACGGCAGCGGGCTTAAGGTTGGTGGAGAAAGTGCCGCTCTGACTCAGCAGCCGAAGGAATTAACCACCCCCGTTATCCCCGTGATGCGTCGAGGTCAGGAGCAATAATATGAGCATGATTGATATCGCTTACAGCGGCGTTCAGGCCGCGCAGTACGGCATGAACGTCACTTCGATGAACATTTCCAATCTGCTTACACCCGGCTACAGCCGCCAGGGGCTGATGCAAAGTTCCGTCGGGCCTATGGGAAATGTTGGCCTGTCGCCAGGCAACGGCGTGCAGGTGGACAGCATCCGTCGTATCTCCGACCAGTACCTGACCAACCAGGTCTGGCACACCAATACTAAAACGAATTATTTTGCCTCAAACCAGCAGTATCTTGGGGCGCTGGAACAGGTTATTGGCACCGACTCTACCAGCCTTGGCAAAGGCCTTGATGATTTCTTCGCCTCGCTGAGCGAGATGACGACGCAGCCTGAATCTTCGGCGTTGCGTCAGCAAATGCTTAATCAGGCAAACTCGCTGGCCACGCGTTTTAACAGCATGAATGACTTTATCAACAGCCAGAAGACATCCGTTTCTACCCAGCGTAACGCAACGGTCGACAGCATTAACTCCCTGAGCTCGGGTATCGCCGACTACAACAAAAAAATCACCGAACAGGAATCTACGGGCGGCAATACCAGCGCGCTACGCGATCAGCGTGATGAACTGGTTAAGCAGCTGAGCGGCCTGACGGATGTCAAAGTGACCGAAGACGGGGCAGGCAGCTACACCGTGGCGCTTAAAGGCGGGCAGCCGCTGGTCAGCGGTAAAACGGCGGGGCAGCTTAGCGCCGGCCAGGATGCCAACGGCAACCCGACCATGAGCCTCAAGTTCTCAACCAGCGAGTTTTCCATCAATCCGTCGATGGGCGGCCAGCTTGGGTCGCTCTATGACTACGAAACCGGCACGCTGAAAGAGATGCAAAGCTCGGTACAGGGCATGGCGGAAGCGGTTGCGAACCTGTTTAACGACCAGCTTGCGCAGGGGTTTGACATGAACGGTAACCCGGGTAAACCGCTGTTTGTCTTTGATCCGAGCGATACCTCCGGCATGTTGAAAGTCACCGATCTTAAGCCGGACGAGATTGCGCTTTCCGGTAAGGCGGACGAGCAGGGCAACGGCGACAACCTGCAGGCACTGATTGATCTGAAAAACAGCAAAGTTGATATCAGCGGGATGGGCAATATGAGCCTCAACGAAGGCGCAGCCGCCATTATCTCAACCATCGGTATTGCCAGCCGTCAGAACCAGACTGAGCTTGATGCGGCGCTGGCGGTGAGCGAGCAGGCGCAGAATCAGCGCGATAACCTGAGCGCGGTGAATCAGGACGAAGAGGCGATCAATTTGCAGATTTACATGCAGGCCTACCAGTCCAATATGAAAGTTATCTCCACCGGAAATCAGATCTTCAACGATCTGCTGAACCTGTTTTAACGGTGTGAAGAGAGGATAAATTATGCGAGTCAGCAGCCTTTATAATTCTAATGCGATGATGTCCCAGCTTAGCCGCAACGGCGATCGTTTGAGCAAGCTGATGGAGCAGATGGCGACGTTAAAGCGTGTTAACGTTCCATCTGATGACCCTATTGCCGCCACTCGTCTGGTACAGATTAATCGCGAGCAGTCGGCCATTAAGCAATATCAGAGCAACATTACCCGCGTCAGTGGCACCTTATCGATTCAGGAATCACACGTCACGGCGATTAACAATCAGCTGCTTTCCCTGAATGATAAGCTGCTGTCAGCCGCTAACGGCACGCACAGCCAGCAGGATATGGCCGGGTACGGGGCAGAGGTTGACTCGATGATCGACTCGCTTGTCGCCTCAATGAACGCGCAGAACGAAAACGGCAGCTACCTGTTCTCCGGCACCAACACCGGCACAAAACCGGTGCAGTGGGATGAAGCGTCCGGCAAATACATTTACGCCGGGAATGACAGCACCCGTGAAACTACGGTAGCCAACGGGGTCAATATTACCGAGAACACTAATATTGCCGGTGCGTTTTCCTCAGGCGGCAACGATCTGGAAATGCTCAATCAGCTTAAGGCGCTGAGCGACAAAATGAAGGACCCTGGCATTCCCGTTGAAAGCTATCAGGATGATATCAATAGCGTGCTCAATAGCGTGAAAACCACTCGCGACAACGTCTCCAGCATTTTCACCGATCTCGGCGGACGCCAGAATCGTCTGACCATGCTCGACGATGCCCATACCGATGTAAGCATGGCCAATGAGCTGGTTGTTCATGATCTCTCTGACACCGATCTGGGAACCGCCACATATAATCTTGAGCTTTACGTTAACTCGATTCAGATCTCTAACAAGGCCTACTCGATGATCAGCTCACTTTCGCTCTTTAGCATGATGTAATGGTTATGCAGGTCGGTTTAAAAACAACAACATCATCGACGGCTGCCGCGCTAACCCGCGGCACAATTGATGCGCCTCAGTCGGTTAAAACTCGCAGCATTACGGAAACACAAGAGCAGCGTAGCCCCTTCCCGGAAGCGGCGCTGCTTTCTACGCGTCCTCTGCGCTATAACGTCCAGCTTAACCAGCAGCTCACCGCCGTTCAGCAGGCGGATAGCTACCTTTCGGCAACGGAAACGCAGCTTTTGCTGCTGCGGCACTCTTCCGCTCGCGGTGACGTATCGGATAAAGTCACCGGGCTACAGCGCCTGCTGGATAAGCGTTCTCAGCTTTCCGGTGGGACTGTCGATCGCCATTTTAACGTCACCTTACAGCAAAATACGCAGGTGAACTTCAGCCTGGCAGGCAGTGAAAAGCTGCTGCAAAACCCGGGCGGAGAAACGCTGGTGTTTTCCCTTGGCGGCAACAAGCGTGAGCTTGCCGCTGTCGCGCTTCCGCAGGAAGGCACACCGCGTCAGGTTCTTATGCATCTGAACGTGGGTCTGGGGCGGATGGGAATTAATGCCCGGCAGGATTTGGCGGGTCGCGTGAAATTCAGCGTAGATGAATCGCGCTGGGATCGCGTCAGCCAGCAGCTCAGCGTCAAAGGCGAGGGACATAATTTTCCTGCCGATTCCTTTACCGTACTGGCCCCGCAGGCGGAGCAGGCCCAGCACGAAGGGCTGGCGCAGCTGGCCGCTCATCCTGAAAATAGCCGGGATAAAAACGTGCGCATGCAAAGCGCGCTGGAGCAAATCACCTCCCAGCGTGGGAAACTTCGCGCGCATCAGGATCGGGTGCGTTCGCGAATTGACGATATGGCTACGCCTTATACTCCGCAGCAGGCGCAGGATACGGCTCGGGCGTTAGGGAACGTGCTGGAGAAAAGCTCAGAAAGTTTCACCGGCTTGACCAGAGCGCTGGGAGCCCAGGCTAATCTTCATCTGGCGACCGTGAAAAACTTGTTAGGTTAAAGGGGTTAACGCCCTTTTAGATTACTGATAAAGAAGGGCGCTGGCGCCCTTCTTTATTTGTGTAACGGGTACAGAAAAATCATCCCGCTCTGGCCGACGACGATAGGTTGGTCATTCAGCCGCAGCGGCTCCATCCAGACATCCACATGCAACAGCAGATCCACCAGGCCATTAATCATTAACCCGGAGCGGAGTGTGCTTGAGTAAATCGGCGTGTAGGAAAAGAAAATTTTCCCGTTGTCGAGATCGAGCCGGGTGAACTTGCCCTTTAGTACGAAGCGGCTGTCGTCCGGGCTGGTAATGGTTGTCAGGATGGTATTGCCGACGGTCTTCATGCTGGAGTCGTAAATCTCTTTACGCTGCGACATCAGGTCATAAAATCCCATCTGCATATTACCCTGAATCTTTTGAGGAAGAGGCGGTTTTGCAGGCCAAAGAAACACACCCATTGCTACCAGCATGACTAACAATAGCGCTCCGCCGAGTAACCGCTTATTCACTGGAGCAAATAGCCATTTCATTGATCTTCCTCTTTGTTTCTCTCAGGATAAGGTTGTTTAACTGCTGGGCGTCTATGCGCCAGTGGTAGATGGTCATGGCCAGCTGTTTGCTATCACAGCGGTTTTCCATCGAAAAAGTGTAATTCAGCGTCTGATCGATACTCTGGTAATAGATGTTCATGCTAACGGACTGGGCTTTTAACATTTGATTGAGCTGGTAGAGCGTGTCCTTCAGCTTGCCGTGCAGTTTCTCTGTATTGCGGTCAGCGCTGCTGGCTGGAGATACCTGGTAAATATGGATATTGCTGTAAGCGTTTGATACCTGCTCTTCAATCAGAAGACGATTTTGTCGGCCTTCAAGGAAATACCACATCCCCCCGCAGCCTGTCAGCGCTACCAGAATCACCGTCACAAGCGCGATAAACAGGCGGCGATAGTGTTGAACCGGAACCTGCGGCGACGCCGGGACGACGTTTATTACCTGACCTTCGATAATTTCCACGGATGAATTTTCCGCAGAGCGATCTTCGCGTTCCGACAGCGGGGTTGCATCTATTTGTTGTTCCGGGGAGGTAAAAAGCGAACCTTCCTGCAAAGATGTATCGCTATTTTCCCTGATTTCATTCTCTTCTTTTATTACTGAGCAGCAATATTTCGCCTCTAATAAATACCCTTTTTTAGGTATTGTCTTGATAATCCTTTGCTGCTTTCCATCATCTTCAAGGGCCGAACGTAAAGCATGTATAGCGTTAGGTAAACTGTTACTGCCAATAACCCTTCTTTCCCAGACCAGATTGGTCAGTTCTTCACGGGTGAGAATTATGCCTGTGTTCTGAATGAACACATCGAGGAGTTTTAATTGGTATTCACCCAGCCTTTTTCTTTCACCGGTGGTCAGATGAAAAATAGAACCAGACGAGATATCAACCAGCCAGTTATTTACAGAGAAATAGGATTTATTCATTTGTAATAGGACAGTAAATCATTCCTGTAGATTTAATTTATTCCAGCTGAGGCTAAAAAAAGCCCAACCCTTAATCAAAATTAATCATTAAGTCCATTTTGCATTCATCAATGAATGGCTGCTCGCTGCAGAGGGAAGCTAAGAGCCGACCGCTCTTATCCCCGGAGTCTGTCTCCGGAGGCAACAAAGCGGCAAAAAAACGTCGGTTACCGGAGCGGAGGCAGGAAGGTAAGCTTCCCGGCACTATTTTTACGCTATTAAAAAGTGATGTGCAACAGATTAACCTGAGAAAAATCTTATGTTCTTTTAAATAATAGCCTCAAAAGTTAATAAATATCGGTTGATGTAGTAAAAATAATTCAAAATAAATCGAATGTTGAATGCCTGATCGGATTACGTTTATTACATTGTAATATGTGATCATTATCACGCTACTGAATTCAGCAAAAATTTTAATCTGTTTTTATGATTTTGCATTTAAGTTTTGCTCTTATTTGGTCGCCTGGGTTCTTATTTGGTTTATGCAGAATTCTCAAGTCTGTAAACCGTAATGATAGTTGCTGCCTTGCCATATAAAGAGGGAAGTTGTTAAGTTCGCCTTTAGTGAGCAAAGGAAAACAATTATTTAAAAATTTCTTTTTAGCGATTTAATTTCTCCCCGCTGCGTGTCGTTTTATCTCGGTACAAGCGAAATGAACCTGGTGGGCAGGTTCTATAAGGAGATAAAATAATGTCATTATCCATTTTCACCAGCGCCTCTTCCATGGCTTCTACTAACGCCCTGAATAAATCCAACAGCATGTTATCCACCGCAATGGAACGTCTGGGCACCGGTAAGCGCATCAACTCTGCGGCTGACGATGCGGCAGGCCTGCAAATCGCGACCCGCCTTCAGGGGCAGACCAACGGCATGGCCGTTGCACAGCGCAACATTTCTGACGCAACGGCGATGCTGCAAACTGCAGAAGGCGCGTTCGATGAAGTCAGCAACATTATGTACCGCATGAAAGATTTGGCCACCCAGTCTGCGAACGACACCAACTCCGATGACGATCGTAAAGCAATCAACTCAGAACTGGGCGAGTTGAACAAAGAACTGCAAAACATTATGGATAATACTTC
The DNA here is from genome assembly GCA_031993245.1 of Buttiauxella sp. GTDB lineage: Bacteria > Pseudomonadota > Gammaproteobacteria > Enterobacterales > Enterobacteriaceae > Dryocola. The sequence continues at coordinate 6,593 of DALYUA010000057.1, forward strand.
CTTCGGCGGCGACAAATTGCTGACGGCTGATGGCAAACTTAGCGATAACATGAACTTCCAGATTGGTTCCAGCTCCGGTGAAAAAATGTCGGTTAACCTGGGCACCCAGCTGACCGGCGCATCCGGTGTGAGAACAACAATGACTGATATCACCACTGCTATCACCACTCTTAGCGGTGGGCTGAACTTCGACAATGCACAGGCATTGATGGAACAGTTGGATCAAGGTTTGAAATCAGTCGGTACCATGCGCTCAAGCCTGGGGGCGAACATCAACCGTCTGGGCCATACAGCGGCAAACCTGGCGAACATGAAAGACAACACCGAGCTGGCGCTGGGCAACATCCAGGATGCCGACTTCGCAAGCGAGGCATCCTCCATGACCCGTAACCAGATGCTGGCGCAAACCAGCATGTCCATGCTGAAGCAGTCCAACAGCATGTCCGGGATGGTAATGTCCCTGCTGGGCTAAGTCCTGCTGACATGACGAACAAAAACACCGCTGTATGGCGGTGTTTTTGTTTCTACTTTCCTCCTTCCTCTTTCCGCACCCGGCGGAAGTTAAGCTTCCCTGTCGCGGTAAGTATGTTGATTTTATTGATATAAAAAATTGGCACGCTACTTGCTAATACAAGGTGTATTTGCTTTTGAGAGCAGGGCTGGTGTGCCTGGAGAACCGATATGTCTGACTTAACTAGCCTCGATCCACAAACCCTGGCCACTCAGCTGGCCGGGTACGACATTATGGCGATGCAAACGGCGCTGAAAAAACAGACCAGCAGCCTGCAGTCGCAGCAGACGGCGCTGACGGCGCTCCGTACGGCGATGACTACTTTCCGAACGGCCATGAGCGCGCTGAACAAAACGGATAACGGCATGCTGCAAAACGTCGCTACGACCAACGTAGACGGAATTGCGACGGTGACCGCCAATTCTACGGCGCAAAAAGGTAGCTACAGCATTTTTGTTGAGCAACTGGCGTCACAGCATCAGATGGCTTACGACAATCTGAGCGATGACGACATCAAGAACGCCACCGGCACGATGAGCATCACCATTAACGGTGAGTCGGTCGATATCGAAATGGACGACCTGAATAATCTTTCCGATCTGACCAGCGCGATTAATAACTCGGAAGATAACCCGGGCGTGACGGCTTCTCTGATTCGCACCGACGGCCAGGTCAGCCTGATGTTCAGCAGCGATGAAACCGGTGCGAAGAACGTGGTTGAGATTGACGCCAGCAAAATGGATACCGCAAGCCAGGGGTTATTCGCCAGCTCTAACCAGGAAACGATCACTGAAGCGGCAGATGCGATTTTCCGACTGGGCGACAGCAAAAAAGAGTACACCAACAGCTCTAACACCCTCGACAAGCTTATCGACGGTGTAACTATCGAATTGACTAAAAAGCAGGAAGAAGGGGATGCGCCGCTGCGTATCAACGTCGGCACCGACAGCTCTGCGACCAAAGATCAGGTTCAGAGCTTTGTTGATGCTTACAACGCGATGCGTAGCTCGCTGAACTCTTTAACTGCCAGCGGCAGCGGTGATACCGCGCGAGGCGCATTTGCCGGCGATTCAGGGATTGCTTCTCTGGACCGAGAGATGAACGACGTTCTGCGCACCCAGTTTGGCGGCAAAGACATGACCGCATACGGGATCACAGCGGATAAAGACGGCAATCTGACCATTGACAGCGAGAAGCTGGATGAAGCGCTGAAAAACGATCCTACGGGGCTGACCACGCTGTTTAACGGCAACGACGGGCTTATCAAGAAAATGGATAAGTCGATGGATAAGTACCTCAACTCAACCAACGGGCTGCTGAAAGGTCGTCAGGACACGCTTGACCGCCAGCAGACCGAAATTGACGGCAAGACAGACAAAATTAACGCGCGTTATGAAACCTCGTACAACCGCTATCTCAAGCAGTTTACGCAGCTGCAATCCATCATGACGCAGATGAACAACACCATGAGCATGTTTGGCTTAGCCTAAAGGAAAATAACGTTTTATGTATGGTTCTGAACAGGATGGCTTCGGCCAGTATCAGCAGTCGGATTTGGCCATTCAGGCGGCTGCGGCCAGCCCTCATCAACTGGTGCTGATACTTTTCAACGGCTTAATGGACGAGCTGGTACGAGCAAAAAGCCATATCGCCGCGAAACGCTACGAGCGCAAGGTGCAGAGCATCAATAAATGCATCGACATCCTGAATGCGCTCACCAGCGCGCTGGACTATGAAAAGGGCGGTGAGCTGGCGTTAAGCCTGGCCAATCTCTACGACTATTGCGTTTATCGACTGTATGACGCAAGCCACAAGCTGTCCGTGGAGTACATCGTGGAAGTAGAGAAGATCCTCGGCAACTTACAGGAAGGCTGGGAAAAAATGGGGCAGCAAAATGGATGATCTTCAGGTCATCCATTATCTGGGCCGTGCCCTGTCACAGGCGGCCAGTCAAGACGACTGGTCGCAGGTGCGGGAAGTGGATAAGCAGATAGCCGCCCTGCTAAGCGCTTTGCAAGGTAAACCGATATCGGATGAAAAGCGCGCCGCGCTGAAATCGCTGCAGCAGATCCATTACCAGGCCAGCAAACGCTGCCAGCAGCAGAGCGAAGAGCTGGAGCAGAAAATGGCGCTTGGGCGGCGTAATCGCGAAGGTGCCGTTGCGTACGCTGCATTTATGGACGAGGAGGATTTACGCTGATGGATATCCCAGCTTCAGGCGCGGCATTAGCGCTTAGTCCAGCAGGCACAACATCTGCTTCAGGCTCGCCGGTTACCGCCAACTTTACCGAGGAATCAACCGGGAACGGACAGGGAATGCAGGCAGGCGAGTCCGCTCCGGCCGATCGACAAACGGCGTTTAACGATGCGTTGCTCACAATTATCAACGGTTTTCTGCACGGGCAGGAGAAAGAGGGTAAGCCGCTGATTGTGGCAGGCGTAACCGCAGACAAAAACGAAGATAAGCAAGACGAAGATACTAGCGCAACGCCGTCAGAGTTGAGCGCAACGCCCCAGCAAATGCTGGATGCCTTGTTAATGGCAAGCCAGCAACCGATCAAAGCGGTGACGATGAATAATTCGTCATCGCAAACCGGCGAAGCGCTGCTGATGAACCATCGTTCCACTGCCGGTGTCGCGCCCTTTACCGCAGCGGCGCAGTCCCAGGGCGTATTGCCTGCGCCTGTTGCGGTAACCGAACCGACCACGCAGCCGATGATAACCAAAGGCATGCAAAGTGTGATACCGCAGCCGCTAGTGACAACGCTCAATGAAGGTGTTGCGGCATTGCCGACGGCCGCTTCCGGGCAGAACAACGTGGTGTCAAACGCCGACAAAGCCGCGTCTTTTCAGACACAGCTTGCTACGGTGAAGCTTGAAGGCGGCGAAGATCGCCTTGCACAACAACTGCATGCGGCGCTTGGCGAACGTTTGCAGGTGCAGGTGAAAAACCAGATCCAGCACGCCACTATCCGCCTTGACCCGCCTGACATGGGAAAAATTGATATTTCTCTGCAAATCGAAAATGGCCGTATGCAGGTGCATATCAACGCCAGCCAGGGCGAAGTTTATCGCGCGCTCCAGCAGGTGAGTAACGAGTTACGTCAGAGTTTAACGGAACAGAACTTTGTCCAGGTGAACGTGCAAGTTTCCTCGCAGTCGGGCCAACAGCAGGGCGGGAAAGAACAGCCGTTTGCCGATTCGCACGCCGCCGTGTTGGCCGCTGCAGAACCAGAAAGTGATTCGCAACAGACAGACCGTCGCGAAGATGACTCCGTATTACTGACCGTTTAACGCAAAGAAAATTATGACCATAAAAACTTTTTCCTTAGCACTGATTATTGCTCTGGTGGCTGCAATTTTCGCCGCCGGACTGACCGTTGTTGGCTCGCACCTTCTCAAAGATAAAGAAGGCCTCAGCGCTATTACCAGTATTTTCAGTTCCACCGACGAAACCGTAGTGGAGTTCGTCGAAATCAAAAATGTGATTATCACGCTGAAAAGCGACAGCAGAAAAGAGCGCTATTTGCTGCTTGAGCTGGCGCTGACAACCGACGATCCGAACAACGCTAAACGTACCGAAGAGATGAGCCCGGCTATTCGCGGCGCGACCGTAAGCCTGCTTTCCGATATGGATTACGACGCGGTTCGCAGTATGAGCGTTAACGAACTGCGTGAAAAATTACTCGCTGCCTACTCGGCCCGTTTCAAAAGCCTGAACAGCAGTATGCCTTTTAAAGACGTGATCATCAGCAAGATGGTCTTTCAGTAAGTAGCCAAAACGATTGAATGAGATGATGGATTTTATTGCTGACGATGCGCTGACACCGGCCGAGGAAGCTCGCTATATCAACGCTTATCTGCCGTTAGTGCATCGGGTCGTCAAGCAGCTTGCTTATCAGACCAGCAGCGTGATGGATAAAGAGGACATGGAGCAAATTGCGCTGATGGGCCTGCTTTCCTCGTTGCGCCGCTACGGGCACCCGGATGAACAATTTGCCGCCTATGCGGTGCATCGCATACGCGGCGCCATTCTTGATGAGTTGCGCCAGCTTGACTGGCGGCCCCGCCGCCTGCGGCAGAAAACCCACAAACTCAACGACGCCATTCGTGAGATTTCTCGTGAACTGGGGAGAACGCCCAACTTTGACGACCTGGCCGTGCGCCTGGAGATAAGCGCCGATGAGTATCAGGAATACCTGTTGCTTGACTGCGCTAAGTCAATGGAAAGCCTTGATGAACTACTTGGAAGTGAAAATTATGCGGCAGCGTTAAACAGTCGTCCGCTGGAAGATGAAGTGATGGCCAGCCGAACGTTGCGCAGCGCGCTGGCAAGCCTGGACAAGCGTGAACAGTTAATCCTGACGCTCTACTACCAGCATGAAATGAGCTTAAAAGAGATAGCCAAAGTACTG
>DALYUA010000058.1:0-4196 GCA_031993245.1 Buttiauxella sp.
CGCCGGTGATGTTCCCGGTGCTGCATCAGCTGCTTGGGCATACGCTTATCACTACCGACGGCAAAACCCTCTTAGGCGCCGATGATAAAGCAGGCGTAGCGGAAATTATGACCGCGCTGGCGGTGCTGAAAGAAAAAAATATTCCCCACGGCGATATCCGCGTGGCCTTCACGCCGGATGAAGAGGTAGGCAAGGGCGCGCAGTTCTTTGACGTTGAAGCCTTTGACGCCCGCTGGGCCTATACCGTTGACGGCGGCGGCGTTGGCGAGCTGGAGTGTGAAAACTTCAACGCCGCCTCCGTTACCATCAAAATCGTCGGTAACAACGTGCACCCGGGCACGGCAAAAGGCGTAATGGTTAACGCTCTGTCGCTCGCCGCCCGCATTCATGCGGAAGTCCCGGCTAACGAAAGTCCTGAATGCACCGAAGGTTACGAAGGCTTCTATCATTTGCACGGCATTAAAGGCTCGGTAGATAAAGCGGAAATGCACTACATCCTTCGCGATTTTGACCGCGAGCAGTTTGAAGCGCGCAAACGCAAAATGATGGATATCGCGAAGAAAGTAGGCAAAGGCCTGCATCCGGATTGCTATATCGAACTGATCATCGAAGACAGCTACTACAACATGCGCGATAAAGTGGCGGAGCATCCGTACATTGTGGACGTGGCGCGCCAGGCCATGCTGGACTGCAACATCGAACCCATCATGAAACCAATCCGCGGCGGCACCGACGGCGCCCAACTGTCGTTTAAAGGCTTACCGTGTCCGAATCTCTTCACCGGCGGCTATAACTACCACGGCAAGCATGAATTTGTGACGCTGGAAGGCATGGAGAAAGCGGTGGAGGTGATTGTCCGGATTGCTGAGCTGGTGGCGCAGCGGGGGTGAGTGACTGATAAGAAGAGCGCTAACTTTGGTCGGCGCTTTTACTGTTCAGATTAAAATGCAGGAGCAGGATGTGTCATTTAATAACACATATATGATCTGACAGTCTGCTATGTGCCAGAAGCGGTCATAGCTGCCATGGTAATCGCTACCAATAAATTCAATCATCAATGTGGTTACGTTCCATCGTTCTTAAAATCTTCCCTGCAGAATCAAATACATCCATTCTCTGCATATCATGCGAGTATTTGGTGTATTCATAATCTTCTGCGGTAAGATCCCATGTACTTTTCTTAAATTCACACTGATATAACTGCACTGTCTTGTCTAAAATCATTGTCTCTAATGTATTGTTATTTCTTATGATTTTATCAGCCATCTTATTATTGATTCCAATATAGATAGCTGTCACTGATTTGAGATCGACTACTTTATCAATTAAAATAGGGTCTTGTTTTTGTAATGACTCTGTCTTTTTTATTATTCTGATTTCTTGTTCATATTTCCAATGCAATGATTTAGTAAGCAGTAATTTACCAATTACATCTGTATCATAAATGTTATCTTGACTGATTAATAATTTACTTTTGACTCGACTCTCTAAATAATCAATATCACCTTTCGGAGCTGTAATTAGGCATTTTTCTTCATCATCGTATCCTGCTCTTTCAGTATCGATTGCTACAACAAAACCCTGATGCTTATCAGCATAATGTGACCACATCAATACATTGAGTGGATTTTTAGAAAGGCATAAGCAGGCTAATTTTTGATTGATTTCATACCTCATAGTTAATGATTCAATTGATTCATCATCAAGTGCATATCCATAACTTTCGAAAGGGTCATTAAACTCACTATGCGGGGTGAATTTTATAGAGATATAGCCATCTTTAAAGAATCGATCTAATGATGAATTGTCTATGTATTTGTATAAAATCATACAACACTCAGAATTATTTTTAGGTGTTATCAGTTTACAGCCTTTCGACAGAGTAGGTGTAACTATCACGTCTAAAAGACCCAATGTCTTTTAAAGATCCTCTGGCATATGGATAACTTATCCGAAAGTGAACTTCCGCTCTTCGCTCATAGCAGACACATACCCACTATCATCACCCCTTTCCTCCAGGAAAGGGGCCTTTTTTAAACTGACTCCTGACTCAATGAATCCCCGTTGCAGCCTCACCCTCGATCATTTTCAGCCCACCCGCTACCCGAACAAACCTCGGTACTTTTAAATCTTCCGCCAGCACATAAATTATCTCGTACAGCATGCCGGTTATCTGCTCTCTTTGATCCGGCGGTTCCTGGTGATTGAGCAGTACGATGGTTAATGCCGTGCAGTAATCACACAGGGTTTCGGAATCCGTTGTCAGAGGGGTTCGGTAGTCGCTGGTTTCGGTCTCTTTTAGCGTCAGTTGTTCGATGAGATGATCCGGCAGCGGTGCTTTCAGCACGCTTTTTAATACTTCCAGCCCGGCAAGCAGGCGGCCGCAGAGCGCCATGCATTCCGTATGATTCTCGTTTTCGATCAATCCCTCCGCGTACTGCTGGCAAATATCCAGCACCTGGAAGAGATCCATTGCTACGCCCTGCGGCTTTTTTAGCAGGGTTGCGATGCTGCCCGCAAATGCGGGTTGTTGCGGGGTGATTTCAGGGCGAGCGTGTGTGTTACTATCGGCGTTAGCCATAGCGTTACTCCTATAACGTTTGTGGTTAGCCCTCGTCTGGTGTTGACGCACCATTCGGGGGCGTTTCTTTTTCAGGCCTTACCGACCTCCTTGACTACTCATTGAACTAATATTACTGGATAACTCACCAGTAGAATAGATGAAAAATTAGACAGAATTGCAGACTTCGAGACGGCTCGCAAACGCGATGAAAAGCTTCGGGGAATTGCAAAGAAGGATATTGAGACGCGCCTGAAGAGCGCTGACGCTGATACAAAAAACCAGGCCATTTGCTCTGCTTTATGACGTATAAGACCAGGCTATTTGCTCTGCTTTATGACGTATAAAACTAAGTTATTTGCCCTGTTTTATGACGTATAAAACCAGGTTATTTGTCGGTTTTAAAAGGCGGGCAGCAGGGCTGCCACCCGCTACAGCATAATTAGAAATCGTAGCGCAGACGCACCAGATTCATATCGCCCAGATCGTCGGTGCTGGAGGTAAAGACGTGTTCGTAATCAACACGGAAACCGTAATCCAGCTGGAAGCTCACGCCTACGCCGTTGTCGATACGCTGATAGTCGCGACCGTTAACGTACTCGATGCGATCCCCCATAAAGTAAGGCTGCACGGATTTAAGCGCGTACTGACCAACCGGGATGGTGTAACCCGCGAAGTATTCCACGCCCCACGCATCGCCCGCAAAATAGTTGCTCACGTCCACTTTTTTGGTGGTCATGAAGTTCTGGTACCAGCCGCCGCCGACGCTGAACGTCCAGGCATCCGGCTTCCAGCTAAGCGCGGTGCCGAGGATATTCTGGTCGTAGGTTTTGCTGTCGCTGTTGCCAGGATTGCGCATTTCCGCACGTGTGTAGTTCCATGCCGCGCCCCAGGTTAAATCAGGGGTCAGATGGTAATCCATGCCCAGCGAGCCGCCGCCTTTACGCTTGTAGCGCAGGCCGTTGCCCGGCAGATATTCACCATCTTCAAACAGGTAAGACGCATACACATCCGCATCGCCGAAGGTGTTTTTGTACTTCAGCATCTTACGTGAGCGGTAGGAGCCATCGTAGTCGCCGTTGATACCGTTGCCCGGCGCCTGGCCTATCATGTCGTAGTCCCAGATATCGGTTTTCGCGCCAACCACATCGTAGTACACGCTGTTTTGCTGGCCAAAGGTTAACGTACCCCAGGTTTTGCTTTTCAGGCCGGTATACAGCATACGGCGGGAAGTATCGTTCGCGCCTTCTGCATAGTGATTATCCCAGTCAAATACGGCTGGAATATTAACGCCCAGTTCGTAATAGCTAACCCAGCTAATATCATCGAACAGATAATAATCGGCAGCAAAGCGGAAACGCGTCCCGCCATCAAACCCATTACGTTTATAAGATCCTTTGTCGCCGTCGCCGGTCATCATATTGAACTGCGGGCGAATACTGCCGCCAACGGTGAAGTTCAGGCGACTCAAAGGATTGCCCGCCTGTGGGTCCTGTTTTAATACTGTGATTTCAGCATTAGCGGCAAAAGAAGCCATGCCCAAAACCAGGCCAGCCCCCACCAGCTGTGGAAGAACACGCATTTTTCTTTTCATGAGTAAACCTTAGTAACGGTATTTTTTTGTAAGCGTGGGAAT
>DALYUA010000058.1:4206-11498 GCA_031993245.1 Buttiauxella sp.
GTTTTTCATTTTTAATGATTTGTGCGTTTAAGTAGCGAGTATTTTATTAATATGTATTACAAAAATAGATAAAAAAGCTAAAAATATGCGCCAGCGCAAAAAATATCGAAATATAAAAAATTTTATAACGGTAGCGATTTTGGATGGACGCTGTTATCAATAAAAACAACGTCCACCCGCGATACGTTCAATTAAGCAACGAACTGGCGGAACAAGGCTTTCCCTTTCAGCAATCTAATCCCCAGCCAACCGCCGCACAGCGAGAGGAGTAGCGCACCGGCGATCGGCAGAATTGCCCACAGTCGCCAGTCGGGCTCCCAGGGGAAATCAAACACTTTGGTTTGCAGCATACCTAACGCGGTTTCTGCGCCAAGTGCCGCCACCAGGCCCGACACCAGCCCCAGCACGGCGAACTCGCACCACAAAGTGGTACGCAGCAGCCTTTTTCCGGCGCCCAGAATACGGTAAACCACCAGCTCCTGATGGCGCTGGCGCATACCTACCTGCACCTGAGCCAGCAGCAGCAGAACGCCGCAGGCGGTGACCAACACCACCATCACTTCCAGCGCGCGGCTCACCTGTTCCAGCACCTGTCCTACCTGGCGCAGGATCGCGCCAATATCCAGCAGGCTGACGGTCGGAAATTCCCGGTTTAGCTGCGTTAACAGGCCGTTCTTCCCTTCCCAGCGGAAACTGGTGAGCCAGCTTTGCGGTTGGTTATCCAGCGCGCCCGGCGGGAAGATGAAGTAGAAGTTAGGCCGCAGGCTTTCCCAGTCCACCTTGCGCAGGCTGGAGACTTTAGCCGAGAAGTCCTGGGTATCGCCCATAAAGGTAACGCTGTCGCCCAGCTTAATGTTCAGCCGTTTCGCCACGCCCTCATCCATTGAGACTTCGCCCGCCTTCGGCGGCCAGCTTCCTGCCAGGATCGGATTGTGCTCCGGTTTCTGGCTCTGCCAGGTGAGATTCAGCTCGCGGTTCAGCGCCTCGTCCGGATTGCCCTCGGTTGATTTGCCGTTTATCGCCGTCATGCGTACCCGCACAATCGGATAGAAGGATTCCGGGATGACCTGATGTTCGGCTAAAAACACTTTCACCGGCTGCACCTGCTCGGTAGCGATGTTCAGCAGAAAATAGTTCGGGCTTTCAGGCGGCAGTTGCTGCTGCCAGCGGTCGAGTAAATCGCCGCGCAGCACCAGCAGCAGGGCCAGCAGCATAAACGACAGCGAGAAGGCCGCCAGCTGGCTTAACGTTGCCCACGGCTGGCGCAGCAGGCGATTCACCGCCAGACGCAGCGCGAGATTTTTTACCGTCAGCTTTTTGAGGAGTTTCAGCATGCCCCAGCCAACGATGCCGCAAAGCGCCGCCAGCACGACCGTTCCCGCAAGCACCGCCCACAGCAGCGCGCTGCCGCCCATTAGCCAGGCCAGCAACAGGACGACAACGATACTGACTAAAGGCAGATAAATTTTCAGCGGCCATACGCTGGCCGCAGCGTCACGACGCAATACGCGTAGCGGCTGTGTCGCAAGCAGTAAGCGATAAGGACGCAAGCCAACCAGCAAAGAAATCACTACCATCGATCCTATCGCCCAGACCCAGGGCCAAAGGCTCGCCGGCGGCAGCGCTGCTGGCAGCACCGGTTTTAACAGACGCATCAGAACGGTTTCAAATACCATCCCGGCGGCACCGCCGGTAATAGCAGCAAGGGCCAGCACCATCAGCCACTGGCCGATAATCAGCTTACGCAGCGCTGCCCGCCCCGCCCCGAGCGTTTTCAGGATAGCAACCAGATCGTAACGGCTGCGGCAGTAGTGGTTCATCGCCACCGCAACGGCAGCCACCGCTAACAGCAGTGTCAGCAGCGCGGAAAGCAGAAGAAATTGCTGTGAGCGTTCAAGGGATTTACCCAGCGCGCCGTCATCCTGCTCCATGCCGTACCAGCGTTGCTCCGGTTTCAGCTTCGGCAGCAGGTATTTTTCGTAAGCTTCAATCTGCTGTGGCGTGCCGCCAAATTTGTAGCGCCAGGAGATGCGGCTGCCCGGTTGCACCGCCCCGCTTTTCTCAACGTCCGCCAGATTCATCATCAGCCGCGGGGCCATCTGGAAAGGATTGAAGCCGGAATCAGGCTCCTGCACCACTTCGCCTGTAATGCGCAGCGTGGCATCGCCCACGTCCAGCGAATCCCCGACTTTCAGATTCAACAAAGCCATCAAACGCGGCGCGAGCAGCACACTGCCCGGCTCTGGCTTCAGGCCCGGCGGGTTGGTTTCCAGCTTGCCATACATCGGATAGATAGCGTCCACCGCTTTAACGCTCGCCAGCTGCGGCGTATCGCCTGCGAATGTCATAGTGGCGAAGGTAAGCTGCTTACCGACTTTCAGGCCGTCTTTGCGCGCCTGGCTCAGCCACTCCTCCGGCACTTCGCGCGCGCTACGCAGTGCGCGATCGCCCGCCATAAAATCTCGGCTTTGTTGATTCAGCCCCTGCTCCATGCGGTCGCTGATATTGCCCAGCGCCAGCACGCAGGCCACCGCCAGGCTCAGGGCAAGCCAGACAATCAGCAGCGAGGGCGAGCGCCATTCGCGCCAGAACCAGCGGGCTATCATGCTTCCTCCCACAGTTTGCCTTCACGCAGGCGCAGGCGGCGGTCGCAGCGGGCAGCCAGTTGTTCATCGTGGGTGACGAGGATAAGCGTGGTGGCGAAGTCACGGTTAAGCGAGAAGAGTAAATCGGCGATGCGATCGCCGGTTTGCCTGTCCAGATTGCCGGTTGGTTCGTCGGCAAACAGCACGGCCGGTCGCCCATTGAAGGCACGCGCCAGCGCAACGCGCTGTTGCTCACCGCCGGAAAGCTGCGCCGGGAGGTGATCGAGTCGTTTACCCAGCCCGAGCTGTTCGAGCAGGGCTTTCGCCTGAGCGCGGCTGGCAGCATCATTCTCACCGCGTAAGAGCGCTGGCAGCTCGACGTTTTCCAGCGCATTTAAGGTTGGCACCAGCATGAAGGACTGGAACACAAACCCGACGTTTTTAGCGCGCAGCGCAGCACGCGCTTCTTCATCCAGGCTGTGCAGCGGCTGGCCGCAGAGATGCACTTCGCCTTCGCTGCCGTCATCCAGGCCCGCCAGAATCGCCAGCAGCGTGGATTTTCCTGAGCCAGACTCGCCGATTAACGCGATGGTCTGCGCCGGTTTGACAACCAGCTCAACTCCGGTAAGGATGGAGAGCCGATGTTCTCCCAGACCTACGGACTTACTAAGATGATGAACTTCAACAATGTTTTCCGCTGGCATTTGATCTTCCTGTTTCTGGCTTTGATGACCTTCCGTGCCGCCGCAGCGGACACGTTGTTGATTCTTGGTGATAGTCTGAGCGCCGGTTACCGCATGTCTGCGACCGCCGCCTGGCCTGCGCTGCTGGACTCGAAATGGCGTCAGCAGGATACCAAAGTGATTAACGCCAGCATCAGCGGCGATACGGCACCGCAAGGGCTGGCACGTCTGCCTGCGTTGCTAAAACAACATCAGCCGCGCTGGGTATTAATTGAACTGGGCGGCAACGACGGGCTGCGCGGTTTTCAGCCGCAGGCCATCGAAAAAAGCTTGCGACAGATAATCAACGACGTGAAAGCGGCAAACGCTCAGCCCCTGCTGATGCAAATACGTCTGCCGGCAAACTATGGTCGTCGGTATAATGAAGCCTTTAGCGCTATTTATCCGCAGCTTGCCAAAGAGTTCGATATTCCTCTGCTGCCCTTTTTTATGGAGGAGGTTTATCTGAAACCGCAATGGATGCAGGATGACGGTATACATCCTAACAGCGATGCTCAGCCGTTTATCGCCGACTGGATGGCGACCCGTCTGGCTCCTTTAGTTAACCACGACTCATGAACAATCGGGGCCCCCCTCGGGTAAAGTTATGCAAAAATCTATCTTAATAACAGGCTGTTCCAGCGGTATAGGTCTTGCGTCCGCAAAAGCATTGCAGTCGCTTGGCTACCGTATTCTGGCCGCCTGTCGCAAGCCCGAAGACGTCGAGCGCATGAACCAGGCCGGGTTTACCGGCGTTCTGCTCGATCTTGACTCGCCGCAAAGCGTGGAGCGTGCGGCGGCGGAAGTCATCGCACTGACCGGTAACCGTCTCTACGGGCTGTTTAACAACGGCGGCTACGGCGTTTACGGCCCGCTGCCAACCCTTTCCCGCGAACAGCTGGAACAGCAGTTTTCCACCAACTTTTTTGGCGCTCACCAGCTAACTATGCTGCTGCTGCCCGCCATGTTGCCGCACCGCGAAGGCCGCATCGTGATGACCAGCTCGGTGATGGGGCTTATCGCAACGCCGGGGCGCGGCGCCTACGCCGCCAGTAAATACGCGCTGGAAGCCTGGTCAGATACGCTGCGTATGGAGCTGCACCACAGCGGCATTAAGGTCAGTTTGATAGAACCTGGGCCAATCCGCACACAGTTTACCGGGAACGTAAATCAGACGCGCGCCGACCAGCCCGTTGAAAATCCAGGCATCGCCGCACGCTTTACGCTTGGCCCGGAGGCAGTGGTTGAAAAAGTGCGCCATGCTTTTAGCAATCCACGTCCAAAATTACGCTACCCGGTAACGCTTGTTGCCCACGCGATGTCCTGGTTACGTCGCCTGCTGCCGGGCCGCGCGCTTGATAAAATTTTACGTGGTTGAGTTGAAGAGAAGCCAGCCGCCCCCATGTAAAAACAAATTGTTATAAGAGAGTAAGCCATGTCAGCCCACTATATAATCGACATCACCGAAGCGAACCTGCACCAGACTCTGGAACAATCCGTTACCACGCCGATCCTGTTTTACTTCTGGTCGGCGCGCAGCCAGCACTGCGAAGAACTGACGCCGGTACTGGACAGGCTCGCCGCGCAATATCAAGGGCAGTTCATTCTCGCTAAAGTGGATTGCGATGCTGAACAGATGGTCGCATCCCAGTTTGGTTTACGCAGCATCCCGACGGTTTACCTGTTCCAGAACGGGCAGCCGGTAGACGGCTTCCAGGGCCCGCAGCCTGAAGAGGCGATTCGCGCCCTGCTCGAAAAAGTGCTGCCTCGCGAAGAAGAGCTGAAAGCTCAGGAAGCGATGCAGCTTATGCAGGAAGGCAAGCATGCGGAAGCGTTGCCGCTGCTGAAAGAGGCCTGGCAGCTCTCCAGCCAGAACAGCGAAATCGGTCTGCTGCTGGCGGAAGCGCAGATTGCCCTGAACCGCAGCGAAGATGCCGAAGCCGTACTGAAAACTATCCCATTGCAGGATCAGGATACGCGCTATCAGGGTTTGGTCGCGCAGATCGACCTGCTCAAACAAGCTGCCGATACGCCTGAAATCCAGCTGCTGCAACAGCAGGTTGAGCAGGATCCAGAGAATGCGCAGCTGGCAAGCCAGCTGGCGCTGCAGCTGCACCAGGTTGGCCGTAATGAAGAGGCGCTGGAACTGCTGTACACCCATCTGAAAAAAGATCTGGGCGCCGCCGACGGGCAGGTGCGCAAAATGCTGATGGAAATTCTTGCGGCGCTCGGCACCGGCGATGCTTTGGCATCGAAATACCGCCGTCAGATCTATTCTCTGCTCTATTAAGCCCTTATTTAAGAAATAACCGGTAACAATCGCGGAAGTCACTGAATGTTTCCGCGCCAGCAGGTAAACTAGCATCAAAACAACCAGGAGGTTTTTTGATGCTAATCGTCATTCCCGTACTCATCCTCGTCGCGCTGATTATCGTCGGCGCCGGGGTAAAAATCGTCCCTCAGGGCTACCAGTGGACCGTGGAGCGCTTTGGCCGTTACACCAAAACCCTGATGCCGGGCCTAAGCCTTGTAGTGCCGTTTATGGACCGCATCGGCCGCAAAATCAATATGATGGAGCAGGTGCTCGATATTCCTTCTCAGGAAGTTATTTCCAAAGATAACGCCAACGTTTCCATTGACGCGGTGTGCTTTATTCAGGTAGTCGATGCGCCACGCGCCGCCTACGAGGTCAGCAACCTTGAGCTGGCTATTATCAACCTCACCATGACCAATATCCGTACCGTGCTCGGTTCTATGGAACTCGACGAAATGCTCTCCCAGCGCGACAACATCAACACGCGCCTGCTGCATATCGTGGATGAAGCGACAAATCCGTGGGGCATTAAGATCACCCGTATTGAAATTCGCGACGTGCGCCCACCGGCTGAGCTGATTGACGCCATGAACGCCCAGATGAAAGCTGAGCGAACCAAACGCGCCTACATTCTTGAAGCAGAAGGTATTCGTCAGGCGGAAATCGTGAAGGCCGAAGGTGAGAAGCAGTCGAAGATCCTGAAAGCCGAAGGTGAACGCCAGTCGGCCTTCTTACAGGCAGAGGCCCGTGAACGTAGCGCCGAGGCGGAAGCCCGTGCAACGCAGATGGTTTCCGAGGCTATCGCCAAAGGTGATATCCAGGCCGTGAACTACTTCGTTGCGCAGAAATACACCGACGCGCTGCAACAGATTGGCTCGGCGAACAACAGCAAAGTCGTCATGATGCCGCTGGATGCCAGCAGCCTGATGGGCTCCATTGCCGGTATTAGCGAACTCATCGCGCAAAGCGGTAACGAGCGTAAAAAATGATTGCCTTGCTGCTTATCCATCCGCATGTCTTCTGGCTAACGCTGGGCGGCCTGCTGCTGGCGGCAGAAATGCTCGGCGCCAGCGGCTATCTGCTGTGGAGCGGCGTGGCGGCGGTTCTGACGGGGCTGCTGGTGTGGCTCCTGCCGCTGGGCTGGGAGTGGCAGGGCGTTTGCTTTGCTCTGCTGACGCTGGTGGCGGCCTTTCTCTGGTGGCGCTGGCTGTCAACCCGCAAGCAGCAGGAGCCAGGTGAAGTGCTCAATCAGCGTGGGCACCAGTTGGTAGGTCGCCGGTTTGTGCTGGAAACGACGCTGGTCAACGGACGTGGGCATGTGCGCGTGGGCGACAGCTCCTGGCCCGTGATGGCAGACAGCGATTTGCCTGCGGGAGCTGAAGTCATTGTGACCGCCGTCGAAGGCATCACGCTAAAAATTCAGGCGCGTTAATTAGTCCGCTGGCGATGGCAGCAGCCTGAAAGGTTGTCGATGATCGGGCAATCGGCGCTGTCATCACCCGGGCAGGATTCCGCAAGGGCGAGCAACTGCTGGCGCATCGCCTGTAATTCGCCAATATGTTTTTCAATGTCCGCCACTTTTTGCAGCGTGCGGGACTTTACGTCTGCACTATGGCGCGCGGGATCGTTAAACAGGTTCACCAGCTCGCGACACTCCTCCAGATTAAAACC
>DALYUA010000059.1:0-11480 GCA_031993245.1 Buttiauxella sp.
TTGTTGTTCGTTAATACACCTACTTTGAGCCGGTTCACACTTTTCAATGAAAATTGCAGATCAATTTCACGATGAGTTACGTAGACTGGCCGCCATCAACGAGGCACATGTACTACATGACTGATATCATCGAAACCACTTTTTCTGATCTGGGGCTGAACGCCTCCATCCTTAAAGCCCTGAGCGATCTGGGTTACGAAAAGCCATCTCCAATCCAGGCAGAGTGTATTCCACATCTGCTGGGTGGCCGCGATGTTCTGGGTATGGCCCAGACAGGCAGCGGCAAAACCGCAGCGTTCTCTTTACCGCTGCTGCACAACCTCGATCCTGAGCTTAAAGCACCGCAAATCCTGGTGCTGGCGCCGACCCGCGAACTGGCGGTTCAGGTTGCAGAAGCCATGACGGATTTCTCTAAACATATGCACGGCGTAAACGTTGTGGCCCTTTACGGCGGCCAGCGTTATGACGTACAGCTGCGCGCCCTGCGTCAGGGACCACAAATTGTTGTCGGTACCCCAGGCCGCCTGCTCGATCACTTAAAACGCGGCACGCTGAACCTGTCCAACCTGAAAGGTCTGGTACTGGACGAAGCGGATGAAATGCTGCGCATGGGCTTCATCGAAGACGTCGAAACCATCATGGCGCAGATCCCGGAAGGTCATCAGACCGCGCTGTTCTCTGCAACCATGCCGGAAGCAATCCGTCGTATTACCCGTCGCTTCATGAAAGAGCCGCAGGAAGTACGCATTCAGTCAAGCGTTACCACGCGTCCTGATATCAGCCAGAGCTACTGGACCGTGCACGGTATGCGTAAAAACGAAGCGCTGGTGCGTTTCCTGGAAGCAGAAGACTTTGATGCGGCGATTATCTTCGTGCGCACCAAAAACGCGACCCTGGAAGTGGCTGAAGCGCTGGAGCGCAGCGGTTATAACAGCGCCGCTCTGAACGGTGATATGAACCAGGCCCTGCGTGAGCAGACTCTGGAGCGTCTGAAAGATGGTCGTCTGGACATCCTGATCGCCACCGATGTTGCGGCCCGTGGCCTGGACGTTGAGCGTATCAGCCTGGTTGTTAACTATGACATCCCGATGGACTCAGAATCTTACGTTCACCGTATCGGCCGTACCGGTCGTGCGGGCCGTGCTGGTCGTGCGCTGCTGTTCGTTGAGAACCGCGAGCGTCGTCTGCTGCGCAACATCGAACGCACTATGAAGCTGACCAATGCTGAAGTTGAGCTGCCTAACCGCGAACTGCTGAGCGAGCGTCGTCTGGCTAAGTTTGCCGCTAAAGTTCAGCAGCAGCTGGAAAGCAGCGATCTGGATCTGTACCGTGGTCTGCTGGCAAAAATTCAGCCTTCCGCTGAAGAAGAGCTGGATATCGAAACGCTGGCAGCGGCACTGCTGAAAATGGCTCAGGGCGAACGTCCACTGATCCTGCCGCCAGATGCGCCGATGCGTCCACGTCGTGAGTTCAAAGAGCGTGACGAGCGTTTCGAACGCGGTGACCGTGCTCCACGCGGCGATCGCGCTCCACGTGGCGACCGCCCACAGCGTGATGGCGAAGCGCCAGCTCGTCGCGAACGTCGTGACGTTGGTGATATGGAACTGTACCGTATTGAAGTTGGCCGTGATGATGGTGTTGAAGTTCGTCATATCGTTGGCGCGATCGCTAACGAAGGCGACATTAGCAGCCGTTACATTGGTAACATCAAGCTGTTTGGTACTCACTCCACCATCGAACTGCCAAAAGGCATGCCTGGTGAAATTCTGCAGCACTTTACCCGTACTCGTATTCTGAACAAGCCGATGAATATGCAGCTGATGGGTGATGCGCAGCCACGTACCGATCGCGGTGGCGAACGCCGTGGCGGCGCTGCTGGTCGCGGTTTCGGTGGCGGCGAGCGTCGTGAAGGCGGTCGCGGTCCACGTCGCGATGGCCCGGCAGGCGCTGGTGCAGGCCGTAGCTTTAGCGGCGAACGTCGTGAAGGCGGCCGTGGTCCACGTCGTGATGATGGCGCAGCGCCCGCTCGTCGTCGTTCAACCGAAGCTTAATTAGCCGAAGTTTATGCCTGCGATTCCATCGCAGGCAGTCATAAAAGTCCTGGTTGATAAAACCGGGATTTTTTTTATCCAAAATGTACTCATGTACTGGTACAATAATCCAAATTCAAACCTGTCACATCGACAGCCGCTCATCGTCTTCAGGAATTCGTATGTCAATCTTATCGACCACCAAAGCCTCGCCCTCTATCCTTGGCGGCGTGATGATAATTGGTGGCACAATTATTGGTGCGGGGATGTTTTCTCTGCCGGTAGTGATGGCGGGAAGCTGGTTTTTCTGGTCGCTCGCCGCACTGGTGTTCACTTGGTTTTGCATGCTGCATTCCGGGCTGATGATCCTTGAAGCCAACCTCAACTACCGCGTTGGCGCAAGTTTTGATACGGTCACCAAAGATTTGTTGGGCAAGGGCTGGAATCTGATCAACGGACTTTCTATCGCTTTCGTACTGTATATCCTTACCTACGCCTATATTTCGGCCAGCGGTTCGGTTATCCATCACACGTTAAGCGAGATGTCCGTCGACTTTCCTGCAAGGTTTGCCGGGCTGATTTTCGCCCTTGTTGTGGCGTTTATTGTCTGGCTGAGCACGCGAGCCGTAAGCCGCATGACGACGATTGTCCTCGGGGCTAAAATCCTGACCTTCTTTATGACCTTCGGCGGGTTGATATGGCATGTCGAACCGAAAAACTTGCTCGATACGCAGGCGATTAATCCCAGCTATTTCCCCTATCTTTTTATGACGCTGCCATTCTGCCTTGCCTCTTTTGGCTACCATGGCAACGTGCCAAGCCTGATGAAATATTACGGCAAAAATCCGCAAACCATTAAACGCTGCCTGATTTGGGGCACGGTAATGGCGCTGGCGCTCTATACCATCTGGCTGGTTGGCAGCATGGGCAATATTCCACGCGGCGATTTTATTGCTATTGCTGATAAAGGCGGGAATATCGATGTGCTGGTGCAGGCGTTGAGCGGCGTCCTGAACAGCCGCGCGCTGGATTTGCTGCTGATCGTCTTTTCTAACTTTGCCGTTGCCAGCTCGTTTCTGGGGGTAACGCTCGGCCTGTTCGACTACCTGGCCGATCTGTTTAAATTTGACGATAGCCCGTTCGGGCGTCTGAAAACCGCGCTAATCACGTTCATTCCACCGATTCTCGGCGGCGCGATCTGGCCAGACGGCTTTATTTACGCGATTGGTTTTGCCGGTCTTGCAGCAACGATCTGGGCTGCGATCGTGCCTGCGCTGTTGGCGAAAGCGTCACGCCGTAAGTTTGGCAGCCCGATTTATCGGGTATGGGGCGGGAATAAAATGATTGCGCTGATTATCGTCTTCGGGATAGGCAATGCGGCGATTCATATTCTGTCGAGCTTCAGCCTGCTGCCGGTCTATCATTAAAATTTCGCCCCTCAATTGAGGGGCGAAAGGCTTATAAGCTCTCGTGAACATCCATCGCCAGGTCGAACGAATGCAGTCGTGCCTGGCTGTCAAAAATCTGCCCGTTGACCATGATTTCATCCGCCTGCGTCTCGCGCAGCAGTGAAATCAAGCCATGGCGGACTTTCGCCTTATCGCCAACCAGCGACATGCTCAGCGCCTGCTGCACGCCGTACTGCTCGCCCGCGCTCCAGAAGCTGTCCATGTTCTCAATCGGTGCCGGCAGCAGCCCGGTTTCGCCGCGACGCAGTTTGACAAAAGCCTGCTGCATCGACGTAAACAGGAATTCCGCATCGCGATTGCTGTCCGCGGCGATGATATTAATGCAGACCATGGCATACGGTTTTTCCAGCCGTTCGGAAGGTTTGAACTGGGCGCGATAAAGCTGCAATGCCTGGAAAAGCATATCCGGCGCGAAATGCGAGGCGAAGGCAAACGGCAAACCAAGCTGCGCCGCAAGCTGCGCGCTGTAAAGGCTGGATCCCAGCAGCCAGACCGGAACTTTGGTGTTGTAACCGGGAACCGGTCGCACGGCAGGGTTTGGATCTGTCGCATCAAACCACGACACCAGCTCGTTCACATCACGCGGAAAATTGTCGATGTCGCCGCTCATATGGCGGCGCAGCGCCATCATTGTGCGCTGATCGCTCCCCGGCGCGCGGCCCAGCCCAAGATCGATACGCCCCGGATAGAGCGTCTCAAGCGTGCCAAACTGCTCGGCAATGACTAACGGCGAATGGTTGGGCAGCATTACGCCACCGGAACCCAGACGCAGCGTTTGAGTATTGGCTGCAAGGTAGCCAATCAGTACGGACGTTGCCGCGCTGGCAATGCCGGTCATGTTGTGGTGCTCCGCCAGCCAGTAGCGGTGATAGCCGCGCTTTTCAGCCAGGCGCGCGAGATCGAGAGAACGATGGAACGCATCTGCGACCTGCGATCCTTGCGGGACCGGCGACAGGTCCAGCAGCGAAAAAGGTACTTGGGTAATGTCAGACATAACGGCTCACTTTGTTAGACGAAGTGGGTAACTTCGTTTGCTGATAGTTAATCTCAGTATTGCGCAAAAACTTCAGCAATTAAGTAACAAAGTGAGCCTTTTCTCAGGCGGGGTTAATCAGTTCCAGCCCGGCGACACGTCGCCAGTAGCCGTTGCAATCGCTTTGCGAAGTAAGTTTCAGCGGAGCTGAGCCGTTTTCGTTGGCGCGGAAGGTTTCCAGCACTTGCAGGGTGTCCACGCCCATTGGTGACAGGCGAACCATATCCACCAGGCCTTTCATCGAAGCCAGTTCGTTACCAAGGTTATAGACGTAGCCGCTCATTGTCTGGATGCCGTTAAGCACGAAAACCTGCTGATTTTCCTGCGACAGCATATTGCGCCCGGTTGGGTATTTACCACAGCAGGTTTCACACTCGTCTTTTGGCCGGTCTTCAGACCGCGCGGTAAAGCAGCGGGCAGAGTAAGCGAGCGGCAAATGTCCGTAGCTCAGCACTTCAACTTCGAACTGGTTACGGATACCCAGCTCATCGCACTGGTTAAGCAGATTCGCCAGCCAGTCGCGGGAAAGCTCAACCGGCATACACCAGCGTGTCATCCCTTGCTTAAGGAGCAGGCGCAGCGTCACCGCGTTGTAGCAGTTAAGCGCATGGCCTGCGACAAACGGCAGTTTGTGCTCCGCCGCAACGTTCACGGCGCCGATGTCGCTGGCTTCAATCAGAAATTCGCCGTTATCGACATAGCGCTTCAGCTCGTTTAGCTCGGAAGGTGCCTGCATCAGCGCAAGCGTTGAGAGCACGACTTGTTTTCCCTCACCGGCCAGCATTTTTGCCATATCCAGCCAGTCGCCCACTTTCATTGCGCGGCGTTTGCTGCACACGGTTTCACCGAGATAAATCACATCGGCGCTGCTTTTGACTGCCGCCTGGTAAAAGCTTTCCAGCGTCTCTTTCGGCCAGTAATACAGCACCGGCCCCAATGAATATTTCATCTGATTTCCTACTGCCATTTGCGGTGATATGCGCCGAGGGTGGTTTGCGTGCCTTCCGCCATCGCGCCGAGTGCTTCCATCCAGGCCGGTTGTGCGCGATAGCTTTCCGGGTCGGCTATACAGCGATCTATTGCCTGACGCCAGACTTTGGCGACCTGGCTGACATACGCCGGGCTACGCTGGCGGCCTTCAATTTTCACCGACGCAATATTGGCAGCATAGAGCTCGGGCAGCAGTTCGAGGGTATTCAGGCTGGTCGGTTCTTCAAGCGCGTGATATTTCTGATCGTCTACCAGATAACGGCCTTTACATAGCGTCGGATAGCCGGCGTTTTCACCGTCCTGATACCTGTCAATCAGCACGTCGTTCAGGCGGGATTCCAGCCCCTGCGGCGTTTGCTGCCAGCGAACAAAGCGTGCCGGGGAGCAGGCGCCCACGGTATTCGGCGACTCGCCGGTCAGATAGGACGACAGATAGCAGCGACCTTCGGCCATGATACACAGGCTGCCGAATGCAAAGACTTCCAGCGGAACAGGGGTGACGCGCGCCAACTGCTTCACCTGATGAATCGACAACACGCGCGGCAACACAACGCGGGCAACGTCAAAGTTACGGTGATAGAAGCGAACCGCCTCTGCGTTCGTTGCGGAGGCCTGTACTGAGACGTGGCGCTCAATATGTGGATAACGTTGCGCTGCATACTCAAGTATCGCCAGGTCCGCCAGAATCAGGGCATCGGCGCCCAGTTGTGCGGCCATGTCTACCGCTCGCTGCCAGCGCACGTAACCGTCCGGATGAGCGAAGGTATTGATGGCGATGTGCAGCTTACGGCCACGCTGATGCACGTAGCTGACCGCTTCCTGTAGTTTCTTTTCCGTAAAATTCAGTCCAGCAAAATGGCGGGCGTTAGTGTCATCTTTCAGACCGATATAAACCGCGTCGGCACCATTATCGATGGCCGCTTTTAACGCCGGTAAATTTCCGGCAGGGCAAAGCAACTCCATAATTTATCCTGCATCATCGGGTATCCTGAAGGCGACCCGCGCAGCCAGGCGTGGGCTGCAAAATTGTTAACGAACTGGGATTTTAGTTAACCTGTGCGCGACAAATTTTGATTTAAGGCAGCTAATGGCGTATTGATGGCATCCATTGAGGGTAGTTAAAACCCACGCAATTGTTGATTTGCACCGCTATGGTGTCCGGTGGGTATGGCAAAATAGTAAAAATTTTTCTCAAGGAGTAAAGCTCGTGCTGGATAAACTGCGTTCTCGCCTGGTACAGGTTGGCCCATCTTTATTGCGGACCCCAGTCAAACTGACGCCCTTTGCTCTGAAGCGTCAGCTTCTCGAACAGCTGCTGGGCTGGCAGTTCCGTCAGGCGCTTGAGGAAGGTGAACTTGAGTTTTTGCAGGGCCGCTGGCTGAGCATTGAGGTTCGCGATCTTGCCCTGAAGTGGTTCACCTCGGTACAGGATAATAAGCTGGTTGTTCGTAAAGAGGCGTCTGCCGATGTCAGCTTCAGCGCCAGCGCTAACGATTTGCTGATGATTGCCGCGCGCAAACAGGACCCGGACACGTTATTCTTCCAGCGTCGTCTGGTGATTGAGGGCGATACCGAACTCGGTCTGTACGTCAAAAATCTGATGGATGCTATTGAGCTTGATGCAATGCCCGCGCCTTTACGCATTGCGCTGCTGCAGCTGGCTGATTTTGTTGAAGCGGGTATGCAATATAAGCCTGTTCCAGAAAGTAACCCGGTAGGTGAGACATGTTAATTCGTGTAGAAATACCCATCGATGCCCCCGGTATCGACGCCTTATTGCGCCGCGCCTTTAACGGTAACGGTGAAGCGGATCTGGTAAAAGATTTACGTGAGGACGGCCTGTTAACGCTTGGCCTGGTGGCTACGGATGAAGAAGGTCAGGTGGTGGGCTACGTTGCGTTCAGCCCGGTTGCTGTAGAAGGTGAAGAGTTGCAGTGGGTGGGGCTTGCGCCTTTAGCTGTTGAGGAGGCGTATCGCGGCCAGGGACTGGCGAAACCGCTGGTTTATGAAGGGCTGGATTCGCTCAATGAATTTGGCTACGCCGCCGTAGTCACGCTGGGTGACCCGGCGATGTACGCTCGCTTTGGCTTTGTGCCTGCCGCCCGGTTTGGTTTACGCTGCGCCTGGCCTGACACCGAGGCCAGCTTCCAGATCCATCCTCTGGCAGATGATGCGCTAAACGGCGTCAGCGGGCTGGTGGAGTATCACGAGCATTTTAACCGCGAGTTCTGATCTCAGCTCTTTGAAGATCTGCCAGCAGGTCTTCAAAGGGCAGGCTGCCGTTCACCAGGCGTTCTTTTTGCGTTTTGGTTAGCTGCTTAATGCGATATTCCAGACGCAACGCGCACGAACGCGAACCCACAAGGCGACTAAACGCCAGCTTCAGTTCACCTTTGCCCCGTAGAGCTTTTGCCCCTTTTCCGGCCTGGTGTTGCCCGAAGCGGCGTTCCACATCCGTCGTGATGCCGGTATATAAGCGGTTATCGAGGGTGCGGATTAAATAGAGATACCAGGGTGACATAGGGCAAGCGCATAGTTGAAATTATTTGCAGAGTAACACTGTTCAGGTCGCCCATGGAAACACTTGATGCCATCAGCCGCTGGCTGAACAAACAGCACGTTCTTACCTACTGCGTTGGCGGTAACGAAGACTTATGGTGTGCCAACGCCTTCTACTATTACGATCGCGCGCGGGTAGCATTTTATGTGCTGACCGAGGCCACCACCCGACACGGCCAACTCATTGGTAAAGGCTCATCCGTAGCCGGTACGGTAAACGGACAGCCCAAAACCGTCGCGCTGATTCGCGGCGTTCAGTTTCGCGGCAAGATTCATATGCTGGAAGAAAGCGAGGCGGGAAACGTTCGCCATATTTACTGCAAACGTTTCCCGGTTGCGAGAGTGATGACCGCACCCGTCTGGGAAATTCAGCTCGACGAACTGAAAATGACGGACAACACTCTGGGCTTTGGTAAAAAACTCCACTGGCTGCGGGAAAACTAAGGCCCTAACAGACGCAGCGACTCACGATTAAAGGCCGGCAGGTCTTCCGGAGTACGGCTGGTAACCAGTTGATTATTATCGACGACGACCTCTCTGTCATAGAAATCACCCCCGGCATTTTTCACGTCAACCACGATAGGCTTCACTGCGGTTAGCTTACGCCCGCGAACGACATCGGCGCTGATTAAAAGCTGTGGGCCATGGCAGATAGCAAAAACGGGCTTGCCGCTGTTTATAAAATCACGCGTAAAAGTGACGAAGCGTTCATCGCCACGCAGGCTGTCCGGGGAGTGCCCGCCAGGTAGCAAAAGCGCATCGAAATCGGCCGGGCGCACATCATCAATAGCTTTATCGATGGTAACCTTTGCCTCACCTTTTTTACCGGTTACGGTTTTACCGGCCTGCTTCTCGATGGTGATGACTTCGTGTCCCGCTTTGCGGAACTCCTCCGCAGGCGAAGTAAATTCTGAATCCTCGAATTCGTCGGTGATCAAGACTGCAATCTTCTTGCTCATAGCTCCTCCGTTTTTATGTTTCCAGTGCTTAAGCCTGGCCCACAGGGCTGACTTTGCAAGCGAACGGACTAGACTTAGATTCATCTGATAAAGGAGCATCTATGAACCGGGTATTAATTACAGGGGCGACAGGCCTGGTCGGCGGGCATTTATTACGCCTGCTTAACGACGAACCGAGAGTTACCAACATTATGGCCGCTACGCGTCGTCCGTTGCCTCCGATGCGGAAAATGTTCAATCCTCACGATCCGCAGCTTAGCGATGCGCTGGCGCAGGTAACCGAGCCGGTGGATATCGTTTTCTGCTGTCTTGGTACGACGATGAGAGAGGCGGGTAGCAAAGAGGCTTTCGTGCTGGCGGATTATACGCTGGTGGTGGATACCGCGCTGACGGGGCAGCGGCTGGGCGCCAGACATATGCTGGTGGTCAGCGCAATTGGCGCAAACAGCAATTCGCCGTTCTTCTATAACCGTGTAAAAGGAAAAATGGAAGAGGCGCTGATAGCCCAGAAATGGCCGCGTTTAACCATCGCCCGGCCGTCCATGTTACTGGGTCATCGAGAATCACAACGCTTTAACGAATCGTTCTTTGCACCGCTGTTTAAAATCATGCCCGGAAAATGGAAATCTATTGAAGCAAGGGATGTCGCCCGGGCGATGATGCATGAGGCGCTTTCACCTTCCCATGATAACGTGGCGATACTGGATTCCCGGCAGCTACGAGAGATTGCGGCGCATACGGCGGTTTATTAACCGCAGCTTTCCAATACCCTTACAAGAAGCGTAGTATTAGCGCCAACACATATAACCACGCTTACGATTTGCAGGGTACCCCTTCATGCTAACTCAAACTCCTCACCTGGCGGATAAATCTCCGTTCGCCTGGTGGAAACCAATGCTATTTTTCGCCGTTGTTATTGTAGGGTTGTGGGTTGTGAAATGGCAGCCATATTACGGTAAGGCATTTACCGCTGCGGAAACGCACAGCATCGGAAAATCAATTATTGCGCAGCAGGAGGTTAATCCGCTCAAAGCCGCCTGGGACTACGCGATGGTCTATTTCATGGCGGTCTGGAAAGCAGCGGTGCTGGGCGTGATTTTAGGGTCGCTGGTTCAGGTGCTGATCCCAAGAGACTGGCTGATGCGCACCCTCGGTCAGCCGCGCTTTAGCGGCACGCTGTTCGGTACGCTTTTTTCTCTGCCGGGCATGATGTGCACCTGCTGCGCGGCCCCCGTTGCCGCCGGTATGCGCCGCCAGTCAGTTTCAATGGGCGGAGCGCTGGCATTCTGGTTAGGCAACCCGTTACTTAATCCGGCCACGCTTATTTTTATGGGCTTCGTTCTGGGCTGGCATTTTGCCCTGATTCGCCTGGTCGTTGGTATTATGACGGTGCTGGGCGTGGCAACGCTTGTGCAGCTTTGGGTGAAAGACCAGCCGCAGGAGATAGATATTCCCGGGGTGGCTCAAGTGATACAGCCGCAGGGTAATTTCCTGCAACGCTGGATGAAAGCGCTGTGGAACCTGTTCTGGAGCACTATTCCGGTTTATATCGTCGCTGTTCTGGTGCTTGGCGCAGCGCGGGTATGGTTATTCCCGCATGCCGATGGGGCGGTGGATAACACGCTGTTCTGGGTCATTGCGATGGCGATTGCAGGCTGCCTTTTTGTGATCCCAACGGCTGCCGAAATTCCTGTTATTCAAACGATGATGCTTGCGGGCATGGGAACTGCCCCGGCCCTTGCGCTGTTAATCACGCTCCCTGCCGTCAGCCTTCCGTCGCTAATCATGTTGCATAAGGCCTTCCCGGCGAAAGCGCTCTGGCTTACCGGCGGGCTGGTGGCACTAAGTGGGAGTATTGTCGGGACTTTAGCGCTGCTATAAAAAAGCCCCGTAAGGGGCTTTATCGCAGATGATGAACGACCTGATTGCTGCTGCCGCGCCAGATAAGCGCCGGGTCTTTCAAATCCTGCACAAACTTGCCGTCGACCAGCACATTGATTAGATCAACCACTTCTCGCTGGGCTGCGTTCAGCTCATCAAGCTTATAACCTGTCCATACCCAGATGTCCTTGCCGGGACACTCTGCACGCACGCGTTGCACCAGCTTCAGAATATCCGCCACGTTTTGTGGATGAAGCGGATCGCCGCCCGAGAGCGACAGCCCCTGGCGACGTATCCGCGTATCGTTCAGATCGTTAATTATCCGCTCTTCCATTTCAGGCGTAAATGCCACGCCTGAGTTCAGCCGCCAGGTACTTTTGTTATAGCAGCCCGGGCATTCATGCACGCAGCCGGAAACAAACAGCGTGCAGCGGGTACCCGGCCCGTTAACGATATCGACCGGATAGTACTGATGCATGTTCATTTAGCCAATCTGCCCGTTGCCAAGGTGCTTCACGCGGCGCTTCACTTCCTCTTGCTTACCTGCATTAAACGGACG
>DALYUA010000060.1:0-11476 GCA_031993245.1 Buttiauxella sp.
ATGCTAAACCGCGGGCGATTATCGCGCTTCTCGGTAACGTTCAGTTGTTCAATCGTATCGTTAAGCAGGCGCTGGATTTCGGTCATGGGGAGCCTTCTGGTTTCTGGTAAGTCACGGACGCCACAAAAGTGACAACTCTATTTTAAGAAGCCATCACCCGGCAAAAAAGTAACAGATTAAGCAAAATTAACCATAACAGTTAACCGCCCCGCGTCCGTTCAGAGCGTTTTGATGATTCGCGCCGGATTTCCGGCAACCACGCTGTTGGCGGGAATATCTTTAGTGACAATGGAGCCCGATCCTATCACAACGTTGTCACCGATAGTGACACCCGGATTAATTACCGCTCGCCCACCTATCCAGACGTTATGACCAATGGTCACCGGCTTGCCAAACTCGACGCCGCTGTTGCGAGTCCGGGCATCCAGCGGATGGGTTGCTGTGTAGATATGCACGCCTGGCGCGAGCATACAGTTGTCGCCTATGTTTACCGGGCAGACGTCAAGAATGACGCAATCAAAATTGGCATAGAAGTTTTGCCCAAGGAAAATGTTGTAACCGTAATCGCAGCGGAACGAGGGTTCAATCCAGGCATCGTTGCTACAGCCTAATAGCTGGCCCAGCAACTCTTTACGCACGGCGCCTTCGTCCGGGGCGGTATGATTGTAGCGATGGACCAGATGCCGGGCCTTCACTCGTTCGGCATGCAGCTGCTCGTCACCAGGGCGATAGAACTCGCCTGCGATCATTTTCTGTTTTTCTTCACTCTGATGGTCGTTCATTGTCAGGGCACCCTTTTTTTTAGACTGGAAGCCTTCACCGTAAACGAAAAAATATCATAATGATTGGGATCGTTCCCGCTTTGTGCGTACGATCGCGTTTTGGGTTATCAGGAACAGACCGGTGAATGGGGTACTCAGGCGGCAGTCACGAAATGAATGTTAGCCATGTCGATGGCATGAAACAGCCAACGCTTTAGGGCGTTTCGCCTGAACATGGCAATCCGGACCAGCGTACTAAAAATAAGCAATAAAGTTTCGGGTTATTAACGAATAAATTTCCATACAGAAGGTGGGATCTTATCGTAAAGTTTATTCATAGTAAGTTCTGCAAGCCGATGGTCGGCTGCTGAATAAAATACCGCCAGTTCATTGTCTGATAATTCGTATTTATTCTTTTCAATTACTCGCTCTAACGTATCAAGAGTTTGGCAACGTCGTAGACGCATCAAATAATCAGTCTTTGTTAAGGGCTTAGTTGTCATAAATCCACCTTAAGTATTTGTAATTTTTAAAAAGAGAGGCTGACCGGGTTAGCCCGGCTTTCGCTGACAAAACAGCGGAACAATCGATTCCCTGCCTTACGCCATTTTTGCAGCTCCTGAGCATTGATGCCGTAGTTGCTAAAAAGCATGAAGGTAACGTCCAGGTATTCGTCTATTTGCTCAATCAATTTGCTTTCGTCGTCATACTTTATCTTGTAATTAAGCGCAAAAGCCGCAATGTGCTCAATCAAATCATTTAACTGTAAGTTAATGGCCGACGTAGGATCGTTGACCCACCCATGATTACTCTCTTCCAGGTTGGTCAGGCAATCATGATACAGGTTTTCGCACAAGAATTTAAGCTGCGCTATATCATGCCGTTTTGGTGAGTATTCGTCCATAATGCAGCCCCTTTTAGCGAAGAAAATTTGATAAAACGTAATGCGCTGGGGTGGACACACCTGAAAGAGGTGGAGATCGTTACAGTGATTGTTTCATATGCTTTCACTATAAATCAATCTGGTTAAGATTTCCTCGCGCTATTACTAAAAATTACAATTCCGCGCTATTGTTCGGGCTTAGCCTGCGGTCTGTTAATGCTTTCGTATGAAATTAGGTTTTTTCCTGGAGGGAAGACTTAATCTAACCACCGTGCAGAACTAATACTATAAGCTTAACACTACTTAGATTAACCAATGTTAAAGTAAATTAGAAAATGTCAGAACGTAAGAATAGTCCTGGTTAATAAGTAGGTACGTTAGTTTTAGCTGGATAAAAGAAAATTTAAGCTCAAGTCTGCTTAATATTTGCTGGCAGGAATAACGGTTTGCGCAACATTTTGAAATCTCTTGTAAGAGCACTGTCTGGCAATGCTTATATATCTCGTATGACTGTTAGGGTTATTAGGCATTAAAAAGGCCGCTTGCGCGGCCTTTTAATAATATATTTAGCAGGTTACTGATGATGCTCGACCTGATGCGTATGTTCGATGTCTTCAGATTTACGGCTGAAGCGGCGGCGTACCACCACAAAGAACACCGGCACAAAGAAGATAGCCAGAACGGTTGCGGTAACCATCCCGCCCATTACCCCTGTACCTACGGCGTTTTGCGCGCCGCTGCCGGCACCGGTACTGATAACCAACGGCATAACCCCAAGGATAAATGCCAGGGATGTCATCAGAATCGGACGCAGACGCATACGCACAGCTTCAAGAGTGGCTTCAACCAGGCCTTTGCCTTCTTTCTCCATCAGATCTTTGGCGAATTCAACGATAAGTATCGCGTTCTTCGCCGACAGCCCAATGGTTGTCAGCAGGCCCACCTGGAAGTATACGTCGTTAGTCAATCCACGGAAGGTCGCGGCCAGAAGCGCACCGAATACCCCGAGTGGAACAACCAGCATGACGGAGAATGGAATCGACCAGCTCTCGTACAAGGCCGCCAGGCACAGGAATACCACGATTAACGAGATGGCATACAGCGCAGGCGCCTGATTACCGGAGAGACGTTCCTGATAGGACATACCCGTCCAGTCATAGCCAATCCCGGTAGGCAGCTTGCCAGCCAGCTCTTCCATCATGTTCATTGCTTCACCGGTACTCTTACCAGGCGCTGCCTGTCCGAGAATTTCCATGGAAGGAAGGCCGTTGTAGCGTTCCAGACGTGGTGAACCATATTCCCAGTGCGCGGTTGAGAAGGACGAGAACGGCACCATCTGCCCCCCTGAACCACGGACATACCAGCCATTGATATCCTGCGGAAGCATACGGAACGGCGCATCAGCCATCACGTAAACTTTTTTCACACGTCCACGGTCGATGAAATCGTTAACGTAGCTGCCACCCCAGGCGGCACCCAATGTGGTGTTGATATCCGAGATGGATACCCCCAGCGCCTGGGCTTTTTCCTGGTCGATATCGATTTTGAACTGCGGCGTATCTTCCAGGCCGTTTGGACGCACGCCAACTAAGAGATCCGGGTGCTGGGCAACTTCACCAAGCAGCTGGTTACGCGCCTGGGTAAGTTTGTCATGGCCCAGGTTCGCCTGATCGATCAGCTGGAAGTCGAAGCCGGTTGCGGTACCCAGTTCAACGATCGCGGGCAGGTTGAAGGCGAACACCATGGCATCTTTAATCTGCGAAAAATATCCGCTGGCACGCCCGGTAATGGCGGTTACCTTGTTCTCGTCGCCCGGGCGGTCGCCCCAGTCTTTGAGGGAGACGAACGCCAGACCGGTGTTCTGACCACGACCGGAGAAGCCGAAGCCGTTAACGGTAAACACGGAGTTTACGTTAGCTTTTTCCTTCTCCAGGTAGTATTTGGTCACTTCATCCAGCACTTTCTGCGTACGCTCCTGCGTGGCCCCGGCCGGGAGCTGTGCCATGGTCAGGAACACGCCCTGGTCTTCTTCCGGCAAGAATGAACTTGGCAGACGAACAAACAGGAAGGCCATGCCAACCACGATCAGCAGATAGAGCAGCAGATAACGACCGGTACTGCGCAGAATGTTACCTACGCTGTCGGTGTAGTGATGCGTGCTCTTATCGAACATGTTGTTAAACCAGCCGAAAAAGCCTTTTTTCTCACCATGATCGCCTTTAGCTATCGGTTTGAGCATGGTGGCGCAGAGTGCCGGGGTCAGGATCATCGCCACCAGTACGGAAAGCACCATTGCCGATACGATGGTAATGGAGAACTGGCGGTAGATTGCCCCGGTAGAGCCGCCGAAGAAGGCCATCGGAATAAATACCGCCGACAGCACCATGGCGATACCGACCAGCGCGCCCTGAATCTGCCCCATCGATTTGCGGGTAGCTTCTTTTGGCGACAGCCCTTCCTCCGCCATTACACGCTCGACGTTCTCCACCACCACAATGGCGTCATCCACCAGCAGGCCTATCGCCAGCACCATGCCGAACATCGTCAGGGTGTTTATCGAGTAACCAAAGACCGCGAGGATGGCAAAAGTACCTAACAGAACCACAGGTACGGCGATGGTAGGGATCAGGGTTGCCCGGAAGTTCTGCAGGAACAGATACATAACCAGGAACACCAGCACAATCGCTTCAACCAGGGTTTTCACCACTTCGTTGATAGAGATTTTAACGAACGGGGTAGTGTCGTACGGATAAACCACTTCCAGACCGGCCGGGAAGAACGGCTCCAGTTTTTTAATGGTTTCACGCACCGCCGCAGCGGTATCAAGGGCGTTGGCGCCCGTCGCCAGTTTGATACCCAGACCGGAGGCAGGTTTGCCGTTAAAGCGTGCGATAACGTCGTAGTTTTCACCGCCCAGCTCAACTTTCGCCACATCTTTCAGCAGCACACGGGAACCGTCCTGATTCACTTTCAGCAGAATTTTGCTGAACTCATCGGCGGAGGTTAAACGTGTTTGCGCAATGATAGAAGCGTTAAGCTGCTGGCCTTTCACCGGCGGCGTTCCACCGAGCTGACCTGCTGCCACCTGGGCGTTCTGCGCTTTAATCGCATTGATGACGTCTACCGGCGTCAACTGGTAGTTGTTCAGTTTATTCGGATCCATCCAGATACGCATGGCGTACTGCGAACCGAACAGCTGAACGTCACCCACGCCGCTAGTACGGCTGACGGGATCTTTGATGGTGGCGTTAACGTAGTCTGAGATATCTTCCTGAGTCATGGAACCATCGGTATTGATCATACCGAGTACCATCAGGAAGCTGCTTGAGGATTTCTCAACGCTAACCCCTTGCTGCTGCACTTCCTGCGGTAACAGTGGCATCGCCAGCTGCAGTTTGTTCTGCACCTGAACCTGTGCAATGTCCGCATCAGTACCTGAGTCAAAGGTAATGGTTATCTGAACGGTGCCGGAGGAATCACTGGTCGAGGACATGTACAGCAGGCCATCGATACCGTTCATATTCTGTTCGATAACCTGTGTCACGGTATCCTGTACCGTTTTCGCATCTGCACCCGGATAGGTTGCTGAGATCGTGATTGCCGGAGGCGCAATAGTTGGATATTGCGCGATGGGCAATTTCATGATCGCAAGCCCGCCCGCCAACATAATAATGATGGCGATAACCCAGGCAAAAATCGGGCGATCGATAAAAAACTTAGCCATGTCTTAACGGCTCCTGTTTAAGTTAAGACTTCGTTTGTTCGGACTGTGCGCCTGCGGCCTGCTGCTGTTGACCATTTTTGTCTGCCGCAATTTCCTGCGCTTTCACCTGAACACCGGGTTTCACTTTCTGCAAACCGGTTACGATGACGCGATCGCCAGACTGCAACCCTTCGGTTACCAGCCATTTATCACCAATCGCCTGGGATGTTTTCAACTGACGTACTTCAACTTTGTCATCTTTACCAACAACCATCGCGGAAGCGTCGCCACGTGGCGTACGGGTAACGCCTTGCTGAGGAACCAGAAGCGCGTTTGGATTCACGCCTTCCTCAAGTTTTGCCCGGACGAACATGCCCGGCAGCAGGGTTTTATCCGGGTTAGGGAAGATGGCTCGCAGGGTGATAGACCCGGTGGTCTGATCGACGGTTACATCGGAGAATTCCAGTGAACCTTCCTGTGGATAGGTAATATCATCGCTGGTGACTAACTGAACTTTAGCTTTACCGTTTTCCTGTTTCAGCTTGCCCTGGGCCAGCTCCTGCTTAAGGCGCAGGAAATCGCTGCTGGATTGGGTGACATCGACATAGATAGGGTCGAGTTGCTGAACGGTGGACAAGGCGTTGGTTTGTCCGCTGGTAACCAGCGCCCCTTCAGTAACGGAAGATTTACCAATGCGCCCGCTGATAGGCGAGGTGACTTTGGTGTAGGCCAGATTAATACGGGCGGTTTCAACGGCGGCTTTCGCAGCCACAACGGCAGCATTTGCCTGCTGTGAATCGGCAAGTGCGGTATCGTAATCCTGTTGGCTGATGTACCTGGTACCCAACAGTTTCTGATAACGTTTCAGGGTAACCTGAGCGATACTGGCGCTGGCCTGCGCTTTAGCGAGATCGCCTTTAGCGCTGTCGTAAGACGCCTGATAGGTTGCAGGATCGATTTGGTAAAGCGAGACACCCGCTTTGATTTCACTTCCTTCTTCAAAATTACGCTTCAGGATGATGCCGCTTACCTGCGGGCGAACTTCTGCAATACGATAAGCACTCGTACGGCCAGGAAGCTCTGTTGTGATCTGTAAAGGCGCACTTTTCAGTGTCACCACGCCCACTTCAGGGGCCTGCGGCGCACTCTGTTGGGTCTCTTTATCGTTACATCCTGTAAGCGCTAAGCTGCCTGAAAGCATCAGAACGGCCGCCAGAGGCGTAAACCCTCTGTTTTTGTTCATATGTAAACCTCGAGTGTCCGATTTCAAATTTGTTCAATGGATCAAGTGTCCACAAACCCATTGCTGCGTTTATATTATCGTCGTGCTATGGTACATACATTCACAAATGTATGTAAATCTGACTCCAGTAAATTCACCGACATATGGCACGAAAAACCAAACAACAGGCCCTTGAAACCCGCCAGCACATACTTGATGTGGCTATTCGCTTGTTCTCTCAGCAGGGCGTTTCTGCCACTTCTCTGGCGGATATCGCCAAAGCGGCCGGGGTCACCCGCGGTGCAATATATTGGCATTTTAAAAATAAGTCGGATTTGTTTAATGAAATCTGGGAGCTAACTGAATCCAGTATCGGTGATTTAGAAACTGAGTATCGGGCAAAATTTCCTGACGATCCACTCTCCGTTGTCAGAGAGTTGCTTCTTTACATATTGCAGGCGACCGTTACCGAAGAAAGGCGTCGGCTAATGACGGAAATCATTTTTCATAAATGTGAGTTCGTTGGGGAAATGGCCGTGTTACAACAGGCCAGACGCACCCTTTATATGGAAGGTAACGAGCGCATTGAGCTAAGCCTCCAGCGCTGTATTGACGCCGGTTCCTTACCCAAAAATTTACGCCTCTCCCACGCGGTTATTGTACTGCGCAGCTATATTACCGGCCTGATTGAAAACTGGCTCGTCGCGCCAGAGAGCTTTGATTTATATGCTCAGGCACAAGACCACGTCGCAATCTTATTAGAAATGTTCCAATTCTGCCCGACTCTGCGCAGCCCGGATGGCGTCGCCATCTAAACCGGAATGCGCTAGCGGGCAGGAGGCTCTTCCCGCTGTTTACGCAGAAAATCCTGGCGGACAATTTCCAGCGCGCTTAATACCGTTGACGGCGGGATCTCGTGCTGTTCAAGCAGCATAATTAAATCGACGGCCAGTTTGACTTCGTCCGGGGCGTTATCCAGCGACATTTAAGTTATCCGTAGTTTGCGAAACACAAAAAGAAACAGCAGCGAACCGACCAGCGCAGCTAGCAATGCTTTGGGTTCAAAGGTCATCAAGGTGCCTGTATTAAACACGGCGCAGGCATACCCGCCAATTAATGCGCCCGTTACGGCTAAGACCTGTGCAACGGCAAAGCCGCCGGCAGCAGGACGCAGGTGGTTTACCGCCACCCCCGCCAGGATGCCAATAATCACCCAGCTTAGTAGCCCCATCGTTTTCCCCTGAACGGCAAGTGATAGTTCCAGTATAGCTAACCCAGACCACGCTCTCTGCGCTCAATGGCCCGCTCTATGCGGGCGATGGCCTGGCGGCAGCGTTGCAGGCGGCCTTCCTGGGCGGCAATTTCCCGCTGGAGCTGCTGTTGGGCGCTCAGCGTCGTTTGCACGCCCAACTGGCTTTCACGATCGCT
This sequence comes from Buttiauxella sp., assembly GCA_031993245.1. Classification (GTDB taxonomy): domain Bacteria; phylum Pseudomonadota; class Gammaproteobacteria; order Enterobacterales; family Enterobacteriaceae; genus Dryocola. The sequence continues at coordinate 7,998 of DALYUA010000060.1, forward strand.
TATCATCGACAGCAGTCGGCGCTCATAATCCTGATGGGTGGAGAGCTTTTCGTAGAGATTTTCCGGCGCAGGCTTTTGTGGTTCGCTGGCGCGCATCTTCCATGTGGCCAGTTCGCGCGTGAGCGCGGCAATTTGCGCGACCAGTTTTTCGGCTACAAAGGCGACCTGCTCCGTTTTGCCGGTTTTCACGCTAAGCTCAAGCTGAGCGAGATTAGCCTGGGCTTCGGCGAGATAATCTTTTAGCTGAGTACTGTGCGTTGCAAACAGCTTTTTATCGAAGCGAGCCTGCGGCGCACGCTGTAATGATAACGGCTCAATTGCAGCTGCCAGTTCCGCGACGCGTGCATCAAGGGCTTGTAAGAGCGAAGCGGTTTTCACAAAATGACTCTCCAGTGGCAGCGCTGTGTTCGCGCCAGTTTATTCCGGGAATGGGTATGCAACGGACTATTTTAATCATCATCGGCTGGCTGGCGGTAGTCCTTGCGACGTTTGGCGTAGTGCTTCCGCTGCTTCCTACCACGCCGTTTCTGCTGCTCGCCGCCTGGTGTTTTGCGCGTTCGAGTCCCCGCTTCCACCACTGGCTGCTTTACCGTTCGTGGTTCGGCGGCTATTTACGTCACTGGCAAAAGTACCGCGCGCTGCCGCCGGGAACCAAGCCAAAGGCCCTGATTTTTATCGCGATAACATTTTCCGTGTCGCTTTATCTGGTTAACATTTTGTGGGTGCGGCTATTCTTGTTGGTAATGATGTGCGCGTTGCTTATCTTTATGTGGCGCATGCCGGTTATTGACGAAAAGCAACAAAAACCCTGAACGGCACTGGTGGTGGTTGCAAATATCCGCGTCAGCCAGTAAATTCGACCGTTTTCGAGCACGGGTGCGGCTGGTTAATTGCTAACCAGCGGTTCAAATGAACCTGCAACGCGCTCTGTGAGTTTCATGTTTTTAGCAGGCAAAAACCCATGACCGCGATTGCGCAGCAGCTTGAGTACCTGAAAAATAGCATTAAAAGCATCCCTGATTATCCAAAACCTGGGATCCTGTTTCGTGACGTTACCAGCTTGCTGGAAGATCCGAAAGCTTATGCGACCAGCATCGAATTACTGGTAGCGCGCTTTAAAGACGCCGGTATCACCAAAGTGGTGGGCACCGAAGCTCGTGGTTTCCTGTTTGGCGCGCCTGTTGCTCTGGCGCTGGGCGTAGGCTTTGTACCGGTTCGTAAACCGCGCAAGCTGCCACGTGAAACCATCGCTGAAAGCTATGAGCTGGAATACGGTACCGATCAACTGGAAATCCACGTTGATGCGATCCAGGCGGGTGATAAGGTTCTGGTAGTGGACGATCTACTGGCAACAGGCGGCACTATTGAAGCCACGGTTAAACTGATTCGCCGTCTGGGTGGGGAAGTGACCGACGCGGCCTTTATCATCAATCTGTTTGATATCGGTGGCGAACAGCGCCTTGAGAAAATGGGCGTGAAAAGCTACTGCCTGGTGCCATTCCCGGGCCACTAAGCACACATTTCTCTTCAATGAGAAGCCTCGCCCATCGGGTGAGGCCTTATAAGAGTGATTAACTCCACACAGGTAACGTGGTAAATATGTCGCCTGGCAAATTAACTGGAAAATCAATTTATTGATTTTCGGCTGATAACCACAAAGAAGGAAAAACCACGCTTTTTCCTTCTTTGTCAGTCATCGCAAGCCTCGCCCATCGGGTGAGGCTTATGTTAGCATTACCCTTCAAATTCACCTTTCCCGCGATCAAGAAGCCAATCTGAGAATGAGCTACCAGGTCTTAGCCCGCAAATGGCGCCCGCAAACCTTCGCTGATGTCGTCGGCCAGCAACACGTGCTGACCGCGCTGGCTAACGGTTTGTCGCTGGGCCGAATCCATCACGCTTATCTCTTTTCCGGGACGCGTGGCGTGGGGAAAACCTCCATCGCCCGCCTGTTGGCGAAAGGACTGAATTGTGAAACCGGCATCACCGCCACCCCTTGCGGCGTGTGCGATAACTGCCGTGAAATCGAACAAGGGCGCTTTGTCGATCTGATTGAAATCGACGCCGCCTCGCGCACTAAAGTAGAAGATACCCGCGATTTGCTGGACAACGTCCAGTATGCGCCAGCGCGTGGCCGCTTTAAAGTCTATCTCATTGATGAAGTGCACATGCTCTCTCGCCACAGTTTCAACGCCCTGTTGAAAACGCTGGAAGAGCCGCCTGCGCACGTTAAATTCCTGCTGGCGACCACCGATCCGCAAAAGCTGCCGGTCACCATTCTTTCCCGTTGCCTGCAGTTCCATCTGAAAGCGCTGGATGTCGAACAGATCCGCCATCAGCTGGAACATATCCTCGGCGAGGAAAAAATAACCAGCGAGCCCCGTGCTCTGCAACTGCTGGCGCGCGCCGCAGACGGCAGCCTGCGCGACGCGTTAAGCCTCACCGATCAGGCCATTGCCAGCGGGGACGGGCAGGTGACCACCGCTGCGGTGAGCAGCATGCTGGGAACGCTGGATGACGATCAGGCGCTGTCGCTTATTGAAGCGATGGTGGGCGCAGACGGGCAACGCGTGATGGCGCTGCTTAACGAGGCTGCCGCACGTGGCGTGGAGTGGGAAGCGCTGCTGGTGGAAATGCTTGGTCTGCTGCATCGCGTGGCGATGGTGCAGCTGTCGCCGTCTGCACTGGGCAGCGACATGGCGGCGATTGAACAACGCATGCGTGAACTTGCCCGCACCGTGCCGCCCGCAGAAGTGCAGCTTTATTATCAAACGCTGTTGATTGGTCGCAAGGAGCTGTCCTGGGCACCGGATCGTCGTATGGGCATTGAAATGACGCTGCTGCGCGCTCTGGCATTCCATCCGCGTAAACCGATGCCGGAGCCAGAACAGCCCCGTCAGGTTGCAAGCATTCCGGTCGTGAATCCGGGAGCGCCCCCGCCGCTTCAGCAGGCCTCGCCGCCGCCACGGCAAAGCGAAGCCCCGTTGCCGGATACCACAAGCCAGGTGCTGCAGGCGCGCACACAGCTGATGCGCCAGCAGGGAGCCAATAAAGCAAAAAAGAGTGAGCCGGCAGCGCCAGATTTAGCGCGGCCGGCAAAAACTACCGCGCTGGAGCGTCTGGCGTCAGTTACCGAGCGGGTACAGTCTCGTCCGGCCGCAGGCGTACAGGAAAAAACTGAACAAAAACCGGAAGCCTATCGCTGGAAGTCGCAAATCATCACCGAAGAGGTGATTGAACCGGTCGCCACGCCGAAGGCGCTTAAGCGCGCTCTGGAACACGAGAAAACCCCGGAGCTTGCACAGAAGCTGGCGCAGGAAGCGATTGAGCGTGATGCGTGGGCGGCAGAAATTAATCAACTGGTATTGCCAAAGCTGGTACAACAGCTGGCGCTGAATGCCTGGAAAGAACAGGACGGTAATCGCATCTGTCTGCATCTGCGCTCCAGCCAGCGCCACCTGAACTCTCCCTCAGCGCAA
>DALYUA010000061.1:0-11312 GCA_031993245.1 Buttiauxella sp.
TGGCAGTCGTCCGGTGCTCGAAGAGCTGAAAAAACAAGGGGTGAAGTTTATCGCCCTGCGCTGTGCAGGCTTCAACAACGTGGATTTAGACGCGGCAAAAGAGCTCGGCCTGCCCGTTGTGCGCGTACCGGCCTATTCTCCCGAAGCGGTAGCCGAACATGCCGTGGGCATGATGATGTGTCTGAACCGTCGTATTCACCGCGCCTATCAGCGCACCCGCGACGCCAACTTCTCGCTGGAAGGATTAACGGGTTTTACCATGTACGGTAAAACCGCAGGCGTCCTCGGCACCGGAAAAATTGGTCTTGCGGCGCTGCGTATCCTGAAAGGCTTTGGTATGCGCCTGCTGGCATTTGATCCTTACCCAAGCGCGGCGGCGCTGGAAATGGGCGTGGAATATGTCGATCTGTCAACGCTCTTCTCGCAGTCAGATGTCATTTCCCTGCACTGTCCGCTGACGCCGGAAAACTACCATTTGCTCAACCGCACCGCCTTTAACCAGATGAAGGACGGCGTGATGATCGTTAATACCAGCCGCGGCGGATTAATCGATTCCCAGGCCGCTATCGAAGCGCTGAAAACGCAGAAAATCGGCGCGCTGGGCATGGACGTGTATGAGAACGAACGCGACCTGTTCTTTGAAGATAAGTCTAACGACGTGATTCAGGATGACGTATTCCGCCGCCTGTCCGCCTGCCACAACGTGCTGTTTACCGGACACCAGGCGTTTCTGACGGCCGAAGCCTTAACCAGCATTTCCGAAACGACGCTTGAAAATTTGCGCCAGCTTGAAAACGGCGAACCTTGCGCAAACCAGGTCAAATAGCGATGACGGCAGGTAACGCTTAGCTTTTAAGATTATCCTTACTGCAGCCTGGCGTACTTTTTGCCAAAGTGGCGCCAACTCATCGATGAAAGAAACAACTTAGGGAGAAGAGATGAAAAAATTAGCTTCGCTGATGCTGGGGGTGACCGTCCTCGCTGGCTGCGCGCAATCCGGTGATAAGGGCCCTGTTACCGCACAGGATCTGCAGCATCATCGCTATGTTTTACAGAGCGTGGACGGTAAACCCCTGCAGGGGACCAAGCGTATGCCGGAGCTGAGCTTCGGGGAAAATATGCATATTGCAGGCAGTATGTGTAACCGCTTTATGGGCCAGGCAACGCTTGCCGACAATACCCTGAAAGCGAAGGGTCTGGGGATGACCATGATGCTGTGTGTTGAGCCGCAGCTTAACGAACTTGATCATGTGATTAACGACATGCTGACCGCAGGCGCGAAGGTCGATCTGGCGCAGCAGCAGTTAACGCTAAAAACCAGCCAGCATACTTTAGTGTATAAGCTGGCCGATCTGGTTAACTAATTCCGTCAGAAGGTTCCGCAGGTTCCGGCGGCAAGCGCGTTCTCACTGCAGCGTTTGCCGTTGGGCATGGCACACATCCCGACTGCCGACCCGTCAAGCTGACGAGCAACGCTCAGCGTTCCACCAATCATTGCGCAACTCGCCTGCCCCTGATTTGACATAGCAGCCCGCATTCCCGGCTGAACATGAGCGGCGGTGGCTTGTTGCGGTGGTTCATTACTACTGCATGCCGATAAGAATGTTGTTGTTAACAACAAAGCGGCACACCCGGCTAAAAACGCAGCGCGCATTACTCTTCTCCCCCTGAACATTGCAAACCCCAGAAATCATAAGCGCCATGTCCGCGCTACGTCGAGGGCAACGGGCAAGAAAAAGTGTTTGTTTTTGCGAAGCGGCTCACTTTTTGACGTAAAACTTCAGATAATTCCCACCTGCAATATTTCTTACGAGTCATTCCATGCACACAAAAGCGAAAATCCCCCACTCCGGCCTTTGCTAAACTTAAGGGATTATTCAGGGCCGCCGCCGTAATGCGAGCCTTCTATTTTAGCGCTTTGTAAGGATCAATTATGATCACTATCGACGGCAATGGTGCAGTCGCCTCCGTGGCGTTTCGCGCCAGTGAAGTTATTGCCATCTACCCGATAACACCGAGTTCAACCATGGCTGAGCAGGCCGATGCCTGGTCCGGCGATGGCCGCAAGAACGTCTGGGGAGATACGCCTCGCGTTGTAGAAATGCAGTCGGAAGCCGGGGCAATCGCCACCGTGCACGGCGCGCTGCAAACCGGTGCCCTTTCTACTTCATTTACTTCATCGCAGGGTTTACTGCTGATGATCCCCACGCTCTACAAACTGGCCGGGCAGCTAACGCCGTTTGTTCTGCACGTGGCCGCTCGTACCGTGGCGACTCACGCGCTCTCTATTTTTGGCGACCACTCGGACGTGATGGCTATTCGTCAGACCGGCTGCGCCATGCTCTGCGCCAGCAGCGTTCAGGAAGCACAAGACTTCGCGCTGATTTCGCATATCGCAACCTTAAAGAGCCGCGTGCCGTTCATTCATTTCTTTGACGGTTTCCGCACTTCGCACGAAATCAATAAAATCGTTCCGCTGGCGGACAGCACTATCCTTGCACTGCTCCCGCAAAAAGAAATCGATGAACATCGCGCTCGTGCGCTGAATCCTGAGCACCCTGTGATTCGCGGCACCTCCGCCAACCCGGACACTTACTTCCAGTCCCGCGAAGCGACAAACCCGTGGTACAACGCGGTTTACGAACACGTCGAACAGGCGATGGATAGCTTTGCAAAGGTTACCGGCCGCCAGTATCGTCCGTTTGAATATTACGGCCACCCGCAGGCCGAGCGCGTGATTATTCTGATGGGTTCCTCCATCGGCACCTGCGAAGAAGTTGTCGATGAGCTGCTGACTCGCGGCGAAAAGGTTGGCGTGTTAAAGGTTCGCCTGTTCCGCCCATTTTCTGCCGAACGTCTGCTGGAAGCTTTACCGGAAAGCGTGCGTCATATTGCCGTACTGGACAGAACCAAAGAGCCGGGCGCGCTTGCAGAGCCGCTGTATCTGGATGTGATGACGTCCCTTGCCGAAGCCTTTAACCGCGGCGATCGTGAAACGTTGCCGCGCGTAATCGGCGGGCGTTATGGCCTTTCGTCCAAAGAGTTTGGCCCGGACTGCGTGCTGGCGGTCTTTAACGAATTAAAAGAAGCGAAGCCGCGCCCGCGCTTTACCGTCGGTATTTACGACGACGTAACCAACCTCTCATTACCGCTGCCGGAAAACACTCTGCCCTCCCGCGCTAAGCTCGAAGCGCTGTTTTACGGTCTGGGCAGCGACGGCAGCGTCTCGGCGACGAAAAATAATATCAAGATAATCGGTAACTCCACGCCGTTCTTTACCCAGGGCTATTTCGTCTATGACTCGAAAAAGGCGGGCGGCCTGACGGTTTCTCACCTGCGCGTTAGCGAGCATCCGATTAATTCCACCTATCTTATCGATCGCGCTGATTTCGTTGGCTGTCACCAGCTACAGTTTATCGACAAATATCAGATGGCCGAACGCCTGAAGCCGGGCGGTATTTTCCTGCTCAACACGCCGTACGGCGCGGATGAGGTCTGGCATCGTTTGCCGCAGGAAGTTCAGGCGGTACTTAATCAGAAGAAAGCGCGTTTCTTTGTGGTTAACGCGGCGAAAATTGCCCGTGAATGCCAGCTTGGCGCGCGCATCAATACCGTTATGCAGATGGCATTCTTCCACCTCACCAACATTCTGTCGGGCGACAGCGCGCTGGTTGAATTGCAGGGTGCGATTGCGAAAAGCTACAGCAGCAAAGGTCAGGAGCTGGTTGAGCGTAACTGGCAGGCGCTGGCCCTGTCTCGTGAACTGCTGGCGGAGGTTGCGCTGCAACCGGTAAACGAAAGCAGCCCCCTGCGCCCGCCGGTGGTTTCCGACGCCGCGCCGGATTTTGTGAAAACCGTTACCGCCGCCATGCTTGCAGGTCTTGGGGATGCGCTGCCTGTTTCTGCCCTGCCGCCGGACGGCACCTGGCCGATGGGCACCACACAGTGGGAAAAACGCAATATCGCCGAAGAGATCCCCATCTGGAAGCCGGAGATCTGTACCCAGTGCAACCACTGCGTGGCAGCCTGCCCGCACTCGGCGATTCGCGCCAAAGTGGTGCAGCCAGAGGTGATGGCATCCGCCCCTGCCACACTGCAATCGCTGGATGTAAAATCCCGCGATATGAAGGGGCAAAAATATGTGCTTCAGGTCGCACCGGAAGACTGCACCGGCTGCAACCTGTGCGTGGAAGTCTGCCCGGCGAAAGATCGCCAGAATCCGGAAATCAAGGCCATCAATATGATGTCGCGCCTTGAGCACGTTGAAGTTGAGAAAGAAAACTACGATTTCTTCCTTAAGATGCCGGAAAGGGATCGCACCAGCCTGGAACGCATCGATATCCGTACTTCTCAGCTGCTGACGCCGCTGTTTGAATACTCCGGCGCCTGCTCCGGCTGCGGCGAAACGCCTTACATTAAGCTGTTAACCCAGCTGTATGGCGATCGTCTGTTAATCGCCAACGCCACGGGCTGCTCGTCAATTTACGGCGGCAACCTCCCTTCCACGCCGTATACCACCGACGCCAACGGGCGCGGCCCGGCATGGGCAAACTCGCTGTTTGAAGATAACGCCGAGTTTGGCCTGGGCTTCCGTTTGACGGTCGATCAGCACCGCGTGCGCGTGATGCGCCTGCTGGAGAAATTTGCCGACCGGTTGCCAGCAGAGCTTAACGAGCAACTGCACGGCGAAGCCACGCCGGAAGTGCGCCGCGAACAGGTTACCGCCTTGCGGCAGCATCTGGCTGACGTGGATGACGCCGATGCTCGTCAATTGTTGACCGATGCGGATGCCCTGGTTGAAAAATCCATCTGGCTTATCGGCGGTGACGGCTGGGCCTACGACATCGGCTTTGGCGGCCTTGATCACGTGCTGAGCCTGACCGAAAACGTCAACATTCTGGTGCTGGATACGCAGTGTTATTCCAATACCGGCGGCCAGGCTTCCAAAGCCACCCCGCTCGGCGCGGTGACGAAATTTGGCGAGCACGGCAAGCGTAAAGCGCGTAAAGATCTCGGCGTCAGCATGATGATGTATGGGCATGTTTATGTGGCGCAGATTTCCCTTGGCGCACAGCTAAACCAGACGGTGAAGGCGATTCAGGAAGCGGAAGCCTATCCGGGTCCTTCGCTTATCATCGCCTACAGCCCTTGCGAAGAGCACGGTTACGATCTGGCGCTAAGCCACGATCAGATGCGCCAGCTCACCGCAACCGGCTTCTGGCCGCTCTACCGCTTCGATCCGCGCCGTGCGGATGAAGGCAAGCTGCCGCTGGCGCTGGACTCCCGTCCACCGTCGGATGCGCTGGCAGATACGCTGATAAAAGAGCAGCGTTTCCGTCGCCTGAATTCGCAGCAGCCGGAGGTGGCTGAGCAACTGTGGAAAGACGCCGCCGAAGACCTGCAAAAACGTTACGACTTCCTGGCGCGGATGGCAGGTAAAGCGGAGAAAGCAGCCAGCGAGTAATAATCCCTCACCCTCTCCCCAAAGCGGAGAGGGAACCACCGAGATTACCCCGACACATTTTTCCCTTCTCCCTTCAAGGGAGAAGGCCGGGATCAGGGTTCTTTTTGCTACTTCTGTTACATATTCTCAACGTCGCCGTTGCGAAGAATAGATTCCTGCGCATGATGGCGTTTTGCCTTCCCTGACAGAGCAAATTGATGATTGCCGTTGCTTTAGTTGATGACCACGTTGTGGTGCGTTCCGGTTTCGCCCAGCTTTTAAGCCTGGAAGCGGATATTCAGGTTGTCGGACAACACAGTTCCGCCGCAGAGGCCTGGGCTGCGCTTATCAAAAATCCCCCGGACGTCGCCGTGCTCGACGTAGCCATGCCTGACGAAAATGGTCTGAGCCTGCTGAAACGCCTGCGCCAGCAGCATCCGGGCTTTCGCGCCATTATCCTGAGCATTTACGATACCACCGCCTTTGTGCAAAGCGCGCTTGAAGCTGGCGCCAGCGGTTATCTCACCAAACGTTGTGGCCCCGAAGAGCTGGTTCAGGCCGTGCGTACCGTTGGCATAGGCGGGCATTATTTGTGTGCCGACGCGCTACGAGCGTTGCGCCATGCAGGGCAACCCGCAAAAGCGCTTGAAGGCTTAACGCCTCGCGAGCGCGAAATTTTTGATCTTCTCGTGAAAGGGACAAGCGTCAAACATATCGCAGATATGCTCAGGTTAAGCCATAAAACGGTACACGTGCATCGGGCCAATATCCTCGGCAAGCTGCAATGTGAAAGCACTATCGATCTGGTGCACTTCGCCCTTGACCACCAGCTGCTGCCCGCGCACTAAATGGGACGTTCGTGGCGTCATCTTCTGCTGTCGCTGTTTATCGTCTTTGCATGGGGGCTTGGCTGGCTGGCGCTGTGGACCATCAGCTTTTACCTCACCAGTAACGGCCAGCAGGCCACTCTGCTCTTGCCGCAGGGCGTGCATCTCGCGCTGCTGATCCTGCTTCATCGTCGTTACTGGCCAGCCCTGTTTATCTCAGTTATCGGGCTGCTGGGTTGGCTGTGGCAGCAACAGCTGATGACCGAACCGGTAATGCTGCTTTCTCCGTTTATCAGCGCCCTCCCTGCGCTACTGGTGCAGCGTTACTGGCACCGTTTCACGCTCTACTGGCAGCGGCTTTCTCTGTTGATGGCCGCCATTACCGGCGATGCGCTGCTGCATACGCTGGCGCTTAGTCCCTTCCTGACAAGCCCGGCTTCGCAGATTTTACTGGCCGCGTTTACCGGCGGGATTCTGCTGACGCCCTTTGTATATCTGATTTATGAATACCTGCGCCAGCAGCATCTGGAAAGCCTGCTGGCGCAGGAGACGCCGAATCCTCCGCTGCGTACTTCGCTGCTTATCTGGTGCAGCCTGTTTTTTATTATTGGCGTTGGCGCGCAGATGGTGCTGTCGCCAGAAATTGAACGTTTGCTGCTGATCGTGGTGTTCCTGCCTAACGTGGTGATGGCCTATAAATTCGGCTGGCAAGGCGGCGTGCTGGCGGCGCTGCTTGGCAGCATGATGATCACTATCGCCCGCCAGATCAGCACCGGTTTTAACGGGCTGATGGAGATGGAGCTGTTTCTGTCGACCCAGGCGCTGCTGGGTATCGGGCTGGGCATTGCCATCAGCCGCCAGCAGCATCTGGCTAATAATCTTCATCGTTACCGTCAGCGGCTGGAAATAGAATTGCAGGCCCGACGCGAGCTAATGGAACAACTGGTGCATGCCGAAGAAGATACGCGCAAGGATCTCGCCCGCGAGCTGCACGACGAGATAGGCCAGAACATCACCGCGATCCAGATCCAGTCGATGCTGGTGAAGCGTACCGCAAGCGTTGATGCGGCGACGCTTGCCGCCGAACAGATAAACCAGCTTGCCCAGCGTATTCACCACTCCACCCGCCAGCTGCTGCGCCAGCTTCGCCCTCCCGTGCTCGATGAGATGTACCTTGAGAAAGCCCTGCATCATCTGGTGCAGGAATTTGCCTTTGCCGAACGCGGCATCCTCTGCCGTTTTACTTACGATCTTCCCGGCCAACCCGTCAGCGATACGGTGGTGTTCACGCTTTATCGTCTGGTGCAGGAGCTGTTGAACAATATTTGCAAGCACGCGGATGCAAGCCGCGTCGATATCTCCCTTACCTTACAGCCACACGGCGTAAGGCTTGAGGTAAAAGATGACGGCGTTGGGTTTACCGGCGATCTCAATACCGGCTTCGGGTTACAGGGCATCGGGGAACGCATCCGCGCTTTAGGCGGGGATTTGACGCTCGAAGGCCAGTCCGGCACGCGCGTAATTGTTAACCTGCCCACACTTTTTCAACAAAATCAGGGATAGCCAGGAAAAAGTCTTAGTTGCCTAAAACCTTGTCTCATCCCCTTTCTGCCGCCGTTTCCTATAGTCTTTTCAACCCGGAGGGAGCCCATGATTTCTGAGCAGGCCATTGGTCGTGATTATCGTTACTGGCGCCCGCGTTTGCTGTTTTCGATGGTGGTGGGTTACGCCGCTTTTTACCTGACGCGTAAAAGCGTGAGCTTTGTCCTTCCGGCGATGCAGGTCGATCTGGGGTTGACTAAAAGCGATATCGGCCTGATGGGCACGCTGTTTTATCTCTCGTATGGCCTGTCGAAATTTGCCGCGGGACTCTGGCATGACAGACGCGGAGAGCGCTGGTTTATGGGCGTTGGCCTGCTGGCGACCGGCGTGCTGAATATCCTGTTCGCCTTTGGCAGCAACCTGACGATGCTGCTGATTATCTGGACGCTGAACGGGTTTTTCCAGGGCTGGGGATGGCCCCCCTGCGCAAGATTGCTGACGCACTGGTATTCCCGCAACGAACGCGGCTTCTGGTGGGGCTGCTGGAATACCTCCATTAACCTGGGCGGCGCTGCGGTGCCGATGATTTCCGCGCTGATGGCGCTGTGGTTTGGCTGGCAGGCGGCGCTGTTGACGCCGGGTGTTATCGGTATTTTGACTGGTATCTGGCTGTGTCGCCGTTTAACCGGCACGCCGGAAGAAGCAGGACTGCCGCCGGTGGGAGTCTGGCGGCACGATCCGCTGGAGATGCGCCAGGCGCAGCTTAGCCCGGCAATGCCGCTGTGGCAGATGTTTCGCAGCACGGTGCTGCAAAATCCGATGATCTGGCTGCTCGGCGTGAGTTATGTGCTGGTCTATCTGATTCGTATCGCGCTGAACGACTGGGGCAACATCTGGCTGGCGGAAAGCCACGGCGTAAATTTACTCAGCGCCAACGCCACGGTGATGCTGTTTGAGATGGGCGGGCTATTCGGGGCGCTGTTTGCCGGCTGGGGGTCAGATTTGTTGTTTCGCGGCCAGCGCGCGCCGATGATTTTGCTCTTCGCCCTTGGGCTGTTTATCTCCGTTGCCGCCCTCTGGCTCTCGCCGGTACACCATTACGCGCTGCTGGCGATGTGCTTTTTTGCTATCGGCTTCTTCGTGTTTGGCCCGCAGATGCTGATTGGCCTTGCGGCGGTGGAGTGCAGTCACAAGCAGGCTGCGGGTAGCGTCACCGGTTTTTTAGGCTTATTTGCCTACCTTGGCGCGGCGCTGGCGGGCTGGCCGCTGTCGCAGGTGATTGAGCGTTACGGCTGGTCGGGGATGTTTGTCCTGTTGACCATCGCCGCCGCGCTGATTGGATTTTTGCTGATGCCGCTGTTAATGGCGGGTATCAGCGCGCAGGACAGGAGTATTGGGGCCATGGACCCGGCCATCAACTTACCTCAGGACATTTAGGATAATAATATGAAACTGACCGTGCTCTCTTCTCTGGTTGCCGCAGGCGTCGCGCTGGCAACGCTTTCGGGCGCCGCCCAGGCGAAAGGCCGTCTGGTGGTCTATTGCAGCGCCACCAACGAAATGTGCGAAACGGAAGCCAAAGCGTTTAGCGAAAAGTACGATGTGAAAACGTCGTTTATCCGTAATGGCTCCGGCAGCACGCTTGCGAAAGTAGACGCCGAGAAGAAAAACCCGCAAGCCGACGTGTGGTACGGCGGTACGCTCGATCCGCAGTCGCAGGCGGGTGAGATGGATCTGCTGATGCCCTATAAATCCGCCAACCTTGAGCAAATCATGCCGCAGTTCCGCGATCCGGCTAAACGCAAAGGCAACTACTCCTCTGCCGTATACGTCGGTATTCTCGGTTTTGGCGTCAACACCCAACGCCTGAAAGAGAAAAACCTGCCGGTGCCAAAATGCTGGAAAGATCTGACCAACCCGGTCTACAAGGGCGAAATCCAGATTGCCGATCCGCAAAGCTCCGGCACGGCTTATACCGCTCTTGCGACCTTTGCCCAGCTCTGGGGAGAAGATCAGGCGTTTGATTACCTGAAAAAACTCAACGGCAATATTTCACAGTACACCAAATCCGGCATTGCCCCGGCGCGTAACGCCGCTCGTGGCGAAACGGCCATTGGCATTGGCTTTCTGCACGATTACTCGCTGGAAAAAGAGAATGGCGCTCCGCTGGAGCTGATTTCGCCATGCGAAGGCACCGGCTATGAAATTGGCGGCGTCAGCATTCTGAAAGGCGCGCGCAATATCGACAACGCTAAGCTGTTCGTTGACTGGGTATTGTCGAAAGAAGCGCAGGAGCTTTCCTGGAAGAAAGGTAAGTCTTATCAGATCCTGACCAATACCACCGCCGAAACTTCGCCGCTCTCCCTGAAGCTCGACGATCTGAAGCTCATCAATTACGACATGGATAAATACGGCGCGACCGACATGCGCAAGGCGCTTATCGGCAAGTGGGTTACCGATGTGAAGATGGGTAACTAACCCACCGGCAGGTGACAACGTCACGTCACCTGCTCCCTTCTTTTCTTTTGGCCGATGAGGCACTTATGTCTGAAACTTTACTTTTGCGTACGCCGCAAAAGCGAGACGCTATTATCTGGTGGGTAGCGCTGTGCTGGCTGGCTTTTGCCCTGCTGCCGAGCTGGAGCCTGGATTACGGCCTGTTTGAATCCACCGCTGATGAGATTCTCGACGCCTACGGCTGGTCCGGATTAAACATCAGCCTGCTGTGGTACATCCTGCCTTCTTTACTGCTGCTGCGCCCGTTCCACGAGCTGGGACCTGAGAAAAAACAGCGCCACTATTTCGATGCTGGCTGGGCCTTAGTCTGCATGGCTTTTGTGGTGGTAAGCGCCACGGTAACCGGGCGCGGAATGGGCTACGCCACCATCGTGCTGTTTATCGCGCTGGGCATGATTGTCTCCCTCGCCCTGGCCCGCCTTGAATGGCTGGGCGGCGACCGCTTCGTCATTGGTTCGCTGGTAACCATTGTGGCGCTGATTAGCGTATTTATCGTCTGGCCGAGCATCGCTATCTTCATCCCGATGTTCACCAACGAAGCCGGAGATTTTGCGCCGCTGGCGTTTATGGCGGTGCTCGGCCAGGCGCACATTGTGCAGGTGATTATTAACTCCATCGGCCTGTCGATTGCCGTGGGAATTGGCTGCACCTTCTTTGGCCTTGTGCTGGCCATTTACACCACGCGTATCGCCAGACGCAGCGCAATTATTGGCCGTATTTTCTCTATTCTGCCTATCGTAACCCCGCCGTTTGTCGTCGGGCTTGGCGTCACGCTGATGATGGGCCGCTCCGGCTATATCACCGAGCTGATGGTGGACTGGTTCGGACTGACCAATACCAACTGGCTGTACGGTTTTACCGGCATCTGGCTGGCGCAGGTGCTGGCCTTTACGCCAATGGCTTTTATGATCCTCGATGGCGCTATTAAAACCATCCACCCGTCGCTGGAAGAAGCTTCTTACACACTGCGCGCCACGCGCTGG
>DALYUA010000062.1:0-11206 GCA_031993245.1 Buttiauxella sp.
CATCCGCTGCTTATCTATAACGAAGATTTTGCGCTTAGCCGCCAGTTAATACAGCTATTCCATAAGCACGGATTTACCCCGCGTATCGCCGTGCGAAGCGGGCAATGGGATTTTCTGGCGGCCATGGTTCAGGCGGGGACGGGCATTGCAATTTTACCGGAGCCAATCTGTCAGAAGCTGGATAAAACCACCTTGCTGTGGCTGCCGCTGGAGAGCGATTTGAGCTGGCGATTAGGGATGATCTGGCGCAGAGGCGTCTATATTTCACAGAGTGCGCAGGCGTGGATTGCCTGCTGCAAGGAGTTCTGGCCGTTGGTGGATGAGTAACGGTAATGAATGACGCTGTGCTCACCCACCCTGCAATCGCGATTAGCAGGATGGATAAGCGCAGCGCCACCCGCCGGTTAATGCCTGTCGATAAGCAATGCTTCGAGCAGGTCGAGATCGTGCAGCAGCTTTTGCAGCGTTTCGTTGCTGATCTTTTGCGTGGCGCGCAGATGGTAAAGTTCAGCGCGCTCGGAGCGTAACGCGGCAAGTCGGAAGCGGCGTTCCAGATTTTCTTCCAGCTCGCTGCTCTCCACGTCGTTTCGTCCATCGGCCCGGCGGCGCAGGTTCCCGATGACTCGCGAGCTCACCTCGGTAAGCAGCTGATCGTCAATATTTTCTTTAGTATCTGCCGCCAGGCGCTCCTCCATTTTCTGAATCGCGACAATGGCGACCTCTGCCGTTGCGGAACGGGCCAGGCGCTCTTCCTGACGAGCCACGGATTTATCCGCCAGTTCGACATTTTTCAGCAGAACGGGCAGCATAATCACCCCGGCAAACAATGAGAACAGGATCACGCCGGCAGAAAGGAATATCAGCTCATAACGCGCCGGGAACGGCGTACCATCACCCAGAAACAGCGGAATCGATAGCACACCAGCAAGGGTAATCGCCCCACGCACGCCGGCAAAAGAGGCAACCGCCAGCTCACGCGTGGTGAAGGAACCAAACTCCAGCGGATGCTTTTTCATAAAGCGCAGGCTGATGCGTTTCATGGACCACAGCCACAGGAAACGTACGCCAATCAGGGCGACATAAATCATCACGATATCGACGAACAGCATCCAGAGTTCTACGTTCGGATCGGCGTTAGCGGCAGTGATAGAAGTTTCCAGAATGCCCGGCAGCTGCAGACCCAACAGCAGAAAGACCATGCCGTTGAAAACAAACTCCAGCATGGCCCAGACGCTGTTAGCACGCAGGCGCATGGCCAGCGGCGCGCTACGCAGCACGCCAGAACGGGTGATGGTCATCCCCGCAGCAACGGCCGCCAGGATACCAGAAACGCCAATATGTTCGGCAATCAGATAAGAAGCGAAAGGTAACAGCAGCAGCAGCAGGATTTGCGTGGCGGGCTCATCGCCGCTCCAGCGGCTCATCAGGCGCAGGGATTTACCGTACAGCCAGCTCACCGCGATACCTGCAAGCAAGCCGCCAATGGCTACTTTCAGGAACTCGACTGTCGCCCCGCCGACGGTAAAGACCATCGCGCCGACCGCCACCGCGACCGCCATTTTCAGCGATACCAGACCGGACGCGTCGTTCATCAGCGCTTCGCCCTGCAAAATGCCCATAATTTTCTTCGGGATGCGCCCTTCACCAACGATACCGGATAGCGCCACGGCATCGGTTGGCGACAGCACGGCTGCCAGAGCGAATGCAGGAACCAGCGGGATCCCCGGCACCAGGTAGTAAATCAGGAAACCGATGCCCACGATGGTGACCAGCACCAGAACCAGCGCAAGGCCGATAATTTCTCTGCCGTGATTCAAAAACTCATGCGTTGGCGTCTTCCAGCCATCGGCAAACAGCAGCGGCGGAATAAACAGCACGAGGAATAACTCGGGGTCGAACTCAACGTGTAAGCCGAAGTGCGGCCACGCAAGCAGCGCACCTATTGCAATTTGCATTAACGGCAGCGGGATCTGGAAAGGTAGCATGCGTGTTGCTACCCCAGATAAAGAGACCACGAGGGTCATAATGAGAATAGTGAAGAAGATTTCCATGCTTTCCTTAGTCGCGGTGTGTTGTGAAACCCTTTTTGTAGGCTGTTGCTCTAATAATAAAACAACTTTCTACACCGAAATGAAACAGGAAATGCCCAGAAAAAAAATAAGATGCGGGCCGCGCAAGGCATGGCCCGCAGAAGAAAAATCTTAAATTGCCCAGCCGCCCGCATAGAACGCGACCAGAGCGATGGCGATAACAACGGTGCCGATGTTCAGCTTGCGCCACTCGCCGGAAACGATGCGGCCAATCACCAGCGAGGCAAAGCCGATCATAATGCCGGTAACGATGTTACAGGTCAGCACGATAAACACGGCGGTGATCAGACCCGCCATAGCATCAACAAAATCAGCGAAATCGATTTTCGCCACGTTGCTTAGCATCAGCAGGCCAACGTACATCAGCGCCGGAGCGGTTGCGTACGCAGGAACCAGATAAGAAAGCGGAGACAGGAACAGTATCAGCAGGAACAACACGCCAACGGTAATAGCCGTCAGGCCAGTTTTACCGCCTGCGGCGGTACCGGCCGCGGATTCAATATAAACCGCCGCAGGGGCAGCCCCTACAAAGCCAGAGAACACGCTGCTCAGGGAGTCGGTGGTCAGCGCTTTGCCGCCATCGATGATTTGTCCGTCTTTATCCAGCAGGTTTGCCTGACCGGCAACCGCGCGGATAGTACCGGTGGCGTCGAACACCGCCGTCATTACCAGCGCCAGCACGCTTGGCAGGACGACCGGGTTGAGCGCACCCATGATATCCAGGCTGCCAATCAGCGAGTTACCCGCTTCATCTTTCAGAGAAGGCATCGCGAAAATGCCGGAGAAGTGCACGGAGGGGTCGAAGAGCAAACCGACAACGGAAATACCGATGATTGTCAGCAGAATACCGCCCGGTACTTTCAGCTTTTCCAGACCGATAATTACCGCAAGACCAATCAGCGACATAATGACCGGGAAACTGGCGAAATGTCCGAGCGCAACCGGTAAACCATCAAGCGGATTTTTAATGACCAGCCCGACGCCGTTTGCGGCAATCAGCAGCAGGAACAGGCCGATGCCAATCCCGGTGCCGTGCGCAACGCCCATCGGCAGGTTGCGTAAAATCCAGCTACGGATACCGGTCGCGGAAATAATGGTAAACAGTACGCCCATCAGGAACACCGCGCCTAAAGCGACAGGAACGCTAATGTGCTGGCCGAGCACCAGGCTAAACGCGGTGAATGCGGTCAGCGAGATGGCACAGCCGATAGCCAGCGGCAGGTTCGCCCACAGGCCCATAACGAGAGAACCCACGCCCGCCACCAGACAGGTCGCCACGAAAACCGCCGCAGGCGGGAAGCCCGCTTTGCCCAACATGCCAGGTACAACGATGACGGAATAAACCATCGCAAGAAAAGTGGTTAAACCGGCCACGACTTCCTGACGGACGGTACTGCCACGTGCAGATATTTTGAACCAGGCGTCGAGACCGCCGGTCGCACGCGGTGAAGGAGTAGACATAGTGAAAAATCCCCTGAGATTCTTATGATTACGTTATTACACCCGGTGGACATCCCGCTGCCGATTAAACGTCTTATCCCTGTGCTGCGATTGCGACAAAAAGGGGCGTCGCAAAAAAGCAAACGTTTAACTCCGCGTGTAAAAATTGCACGTCAAAATGAAGGCAAACGATTATCCAGCCTTCTTAAGGGGATTTTCAACCAAACTTTGTCGCTTTTTGCGGAAAATAACGCTGGCCGATTAAATAACCACCGCACTATGCGCAAACGTTATCGTTAATGCGCAATTTCGCAGCAATGAAGCAAATAGCGGTAAAGCGTTTGGCGAGCCAGGCAATTTTTGCCCGGGTCAGCCGCCGGGGATGTCGAATGGCCCACCCTGTTGAATCGCTCTTTGCCAGGCCGGACGCATTTGCGCGTTTTTCATCCACGCCTGCAAATTTGGTAGATCGTTAATACCGCCGCGTGCGAGTAACGCAATCAGCGGGAAGCTCATCTGGATATCCGCCGCGCTAAAGGCCTGCCCGGCAAACCAGGGCGTTTTGCCAAGATGATCTTCAATAAATCGCGCATGGGTGGCGAGCTGTTTATTGAGATAAGCTTTTTGTACGCCCTGCCCTAAAGCTTTACCTACGGGACGCAACAGCCAGGGCACCGGCGCTTTTCCCAGACGGCCAAATACCAGCTTCATCATTAACAGCGGCATCAGTGAACCTTCGGCATAGTGCAGCCAGAAGCGGTACTGAAGTTTGTCCTGCGCGGCTATCGGCTTTAAACGACTTTCGGTATCGTAAGTTTCCTGCAGGTACTCAAGGATTGCGCCGGATTCAGCAATGATATTGCCGTTATCTTCCAGCACGGGCGATTTGCCTAACGGATGCACTTTTTTCAACGCTTCAGGCGCCAGCATGGTGGTTTCGCGCTGGTAGCGCACGATTTGATAGGGTAGCTCAAGTTCTTCGAGCATCCACAGCACGCGCTGGGAACGGGAGTTATTCAGATGATGAACAATAATCATGGGCTAACCTTTTGTTTTTGCAGATGGGTTAACTATAGATAACAGAGCCTGAATTGAGGATAAAAAATCGCTCAAAAAACACACAACTTTAACTTGAAAGCTGAAAAAGTG
The DNA here is from genome assembly GCA_031993245.1 of Buttiauxella sp. Lineage (GTDB taxonomy): Bacteria > Pseudomonadota > Gammaproteobacteria > Enterobacterales > Enterobacteriaceae > Dryocola. The sequence goes on from DALYUA010000062.1 coordinate 4,680, forward strand.
GATCTACAATTAAGGTGTCAGCGCAATCCGGAACCTCCTGAGAATTTATGATTGAGGGACGCTGATGTCGGGGGAAACCCTCCTTGCGAAAAGCGGGATAGAGCGAAAGACAAAGACCGGGAACAAACTAAAGCGCCGAAGTCGGGCGCTTTAGTTTTTTAATCTTCCAGCAGACGGGCGCCGGTCCCCTCTTCACCCAGCCTGTCGCCAGGGTTACGCAACGGACAATCCGCACCGGATAAACACCCGCAGCCAATGCAGCCATCCAGTTCATCTCTTAATGCCGTCAGCGTATGAATGCGCCGATCCAGCTCTTCGCGCCAGAGAGACGAGAGCCTCTTCCAGTCGTTTTTATTAATGGATTGCCCATTCGGCAGCACGCCAAACGCATCGCCAATGGTCGCCAGAGGAATACCGATACGCTGAGCAATCTTAATGATGGCGACCGTGCGCAAAACGTCACGCGTATAGCGCCGCTGATTGCCGCTGTTACGGATACTTTTTATTAAGCCCTTACTTTCGTAAAAGTGCAGCGCTGAAACCGCCACGCCGCTGCGCTTCGCCACCTCGCCCGGAGAGAGTAAGGATTTAAATCGGGGTGATTTCTTTTCCAAAATGCTCTTTACCTCAAGTTAACTTGAGGAATTATACTCCCCGGCAACAAAACCTGCTAATCGAATACTTTGATTAAGGACGGCCCATGGCACACCAGGACATCATTTACACGTTGACTGAATGGATTGATGAGCATATCGACCAGCCGCTGAACATTGACGTGGTGGCGAAAAAATCTGGTTATTCAAAGTGGTATCTGCAAAGAATGTTCCGCACCGTGATGCGCCAGACGCTGGGTGAATATATTCGTCAGCGCCGTCTTTTGCTCGCGGCAAAAGAGTTGCGTACTACCCGTCGCCCTATCTTTGATATCGCGATGGATTACGGCTACGTATCGCAACAAACGTTTTCCCGGGTGTTCCGCCGTGAGTTTGACCGTACGCCGACCGACTACCGCCATCACGCCTGAGCTAATCAGCTAATGCAAGGTTATTGCTGCTGCCCGGTCGATACAGCCAGGCGATAAATTCCTGGGGGGGTAATGCTTTTGCGAAGTACCAGCCCTGGCAATATTGCACGCCGCGAGCCTGAAGCCAGTCGACCTGCTCCTGCGTCTCGACCCCTTCGGCGACGGTTTTAAGATTCAGGCTACGCGCCATTTCAATAATATGTTCAGCGATGAGATAACAGGCGCGGTCGGTAGTGAGATTGTCGATAAAAGATTTATCTATTTTAAGGATATCCACATTCAGGAAGCGCAGGTTGTGCAAATTAGCATAACCTGTGCCGAAATCATCAATAGCGATTTCAAAACCAGCCTGGCGGAACGCCTGAATAACCGGGCGGGTTTTCGGCACATCGATAAATCCTCTTTCTGTTACTTCAACTTTTATTTGATCGGCATTGACCGCATGTTTTTTTATTTTTTCTGCAAGCATTGCCACCAGTCGGGGGCAATGGAAATCTGTCGGGGATAAATTAATAGAAATATAAAGGTCAGGATGAGCGGCAAGAAATGCACCAAAATCATTGAATACGGCGTTAATCACATAATCAGAGATCTTCTGAATCAGGCCTTCGGCTTCAGCGAGCGGAATGAAGCTGCCGGGGCTAATCCACTGCCCGCTATAACTCACCCAACGAAGAAGCGCTTCGGCTCCCACACATTTTCCGCTCTGAATATCAATGATCGGCTGGTAATGTAGCTTTAAATGATTTTTTTCAATGGCGCGTAGCAGCATACGGCGTGGTGAATTGAACTGTTGGCGGGTGCGCGACCACATCAGCAATATAATGATGCTACAGATAATCCCTAACGGTACGGTAAGCGTCAGTTGATGATACCACTCTTTATTAAAGCGCTCTTCAGAGGTAGAAACGATGACGGCGATGGGCCGGTGCTGTGATTTCTCGATGGTATAAACCCGATCTCCATCAGTAAAATAGTTATCGTCTTTGGTAATTAACTCGTGCAGTTGGTTGGTATCAAACTGCTCGCTTAAAGAGAAAAATTCTTTTGTGACAGTATCATATGCACCATAAGTTAAACTATGGTCATCGGACATCACATCGGCATATGTGCGTGGGTTTACTACAACAATAATATTTCCTTGCTGCATGTAAGTCATTTTATGACCGGTATAAAACGGGGTATCCAGATAATAGAATATTGAAATATCAGGTTTGCGAGTGTAATTAGCGGCGGGAGCTGAGAAGGGCATCGAAGGTTTATAAACAGTAGAGCAAATAAATTGATTTCCACGGGCATAAATCAGATCTTCGACATACAGTTTGCTGCGTGCAATATCCTGTAGTTTTAGCATATGTTCAGGGCTACAGGCCGGGCCTGTATACTGCTGTGCTTCATGCTGAGCCGCATCGACGTGCTGAATGACTATCTCTGTCTTTTCGATGACTAATTGTGCGAAAGATCGAAGATGATGCTGCGTCTCACTGGAGGCGCGAACATGAGCAAAGTATACCGCCAACAGGATGGGCAAACATACCGTCAGCATAAAACCAGAAGTACGTAAAATACGCAGATAAATCCGTTCTGTCATGGTAGTCACATGTCCCTGCTATTACCGCCCGTTGTCGTCTAACTGGAACAAACCTGCAAGCCGCCGATTACGTTGCATGAATAATCATCCATTAGCAATAGTCTTTTTATTGTTAACGGCAAAGCTTAGATGACAAATAAAAAATGCTGCGGAAAAAATCAGGTGTTCATGACGCAATATTTAATATAGCAGTGGAGATATGTTTATTATCTTAATTTAAATAGCAGAGAATAATTTATTAAGTAAAATCACAGCACGCATAAATGTTAACAATAGCCTTGCTGAAAAATGCCTGTCTTCTGACACAACGCGCGTTTCTTTCCTCTGTTGAGCAGCCGCCGGGCAGGGAAACCGCGCAAAAAACACACCAGATATCTGGCGATTAAAACGGCAAATGTGATAAACTTCACAAACTTCATGCAACAACGATTTATTTTACATTTTTGCAAAAACTTATCCTCCTGACGGCTTCCACATCGTCTTTTTTGGCGCCTGCCTTTGTAGCGGCCGTTATGCCTGATAAGTTTGCCTTAAGAGGATTGGTTTCATGACTACCATCACCACCGGCGTGTTACTGATGCGCTGGCCATTGTTTAGTGCAGTTCTGATGTTTCTTGCCAGCACGTTAAATATTCAGTTTCGCAAATCTGACTACGCGTTTCTGGCTGTGGCAAGCAGCGGGCTTGGGATCGCCGCAGCATTGTGGTTTGCTACCGGGCTGTTAGGCCTGACGGCTGCAGACTTCGCGGTGATGTGGACATCCTTTAAAGAGGTGATGGTCGAAATCTCAAGCCACGCTCCGCCAGAATGGCCAATGGTCATTACCTGAGTGGTAAGGCGTCAAAGCGGTAGATAAATAAAAAACCCCGCCGGATAAACAGCAGGGTTTTTTAATATTTTAAGCGACGCTCTTATTCTGAACGGGATCAGAACGGAATATCGTCGTCAAAATCCATCGGTGGTTCATTGTTCGACGGTGCTGGAGCGCTCTGCTGCTGCGGACGAGACTGCGCGCCACCGCTGAACTGATTGCCGCCCTGTGGCTGCTGAGGCTGGCCCCAGCCGCCCTGTTGCTGTCCGCCGTTGCCGCCGCCAGCCGGTGCGCCTGCACCGCCGCCTGCACGGCCACCCAGCATCTGCATGGTGCCGCCCACGTTTACCACGACTTCGGTAGTGTATTTTTCAACGCCAGCCTGGTCGGTCCATTTGCGCGTTTGCAGCGCGCCTTCGATATAAACCTGGGAACCTTTACGCAGGTATTCGCCTGCCACTTCCGCCAGTTTGCCGAACAGCACAACGCGGTGCCATTCAGTTTTCTCTTTGGTTTCGCCGGTTTGCTTGTCGCGCCAGGACTCTGACGTGGCCAGGGTAATGTTGGCAACTGCGCCACCATTTGGCATGTAGCGTACTTCCGGGTCCTGACCCAGATTCCCGACGAGAATCACCTTGTTTACGCCTCTGCTGGCCATGATCGTATCTCCTGAAACGTTTTATGAATAGTGTAAACCCTCGATTCTACCATGCCACCCCCAATGTTTATAGCTGCGGGATGTATTCCAGAATCTCGGGACATTATACATCATTGCATTAAAGCACTGGATATCCATTCAGGTTTTCTTGTGTCATAATTAGCCGTTTATGATCGCCGGTGGCATCATGCGGCCGGGCAAAAGCGTTTAATCCGGGAAAGGTGAATGGATAAGATCGAAGTTCGGGGCGCCCGCACCCATAATCTCAAGAATATCAATCTCGTGATCCCTCGCGACAAACTCATTGTCGTGACCGGGCTTTCGGGTTCTGGCAAATCCTCACTGGCTTTCGACACCTTATACGCTGAGGGGCAACGACGTTACGTTGAGTCTCTCTCCGCCTATGCGCGTCAGTTCCTGTCATTGATGGAAAAGCCGGATGTTGACCACATCGAAGGGTTGTCGCCTGCGATTTCTATCGAACAGAAATCCACGTCGCATAACCCGCGATCTACCGTTGGCACCATTACTGAAATCCACGACTACCTGCGTCTGCTGTATGCGCGAGTGGGCGAACCTCGCTGCCCGGACCATAATGTTCCGCTCGCGGCGCAAACCGTCAGCCAGATGGTGGATAACGTACTGGCCCAGCCTGAAGGCCGCCGCCTGATGCTGCTCGCGCCGATCGTCAAAGATCGTAAGGGCGAGCACACCAAAACGCTGGAGAACCTGGCAAGCCAGGGATATATCCGCGCCCGTATCGATGGCGAGGTGTGCGATCTTTCCGATCCACCGAAGCTTGAGCTACAGAAAAAACATACCATCGAAGTGGTCGTGGACCGTTTCAAGGTACGCGAAGATATCGGCCAGCGCCTGGCAGAATCTTTTGAAACCGCGCTTGAGCTCTCCGGCGGCTCCGCTGTAGTAGCCGATATGGACGACGAAAAGGCCGAAGAACTGCTGTTTTCCGCCAACTTCGCCTGCCCGATTTGCGGCTACAGCATGCGCGAATTAGAACCGCGCCTGTTCTCGTTCAACAACCCGGCTGGCGCATGCCCAACCTGCGACGGCCTGGGCGTTCAACAATATTTCGATCCGGATCGCGTGGTGCAAAATGGCGAACTTTCGCTGGCCGGCGGTGCAATCCGCGGCTGGGATCGCCGCAACTTCTACTACTTCACCATGCTGCGTTCACTCGCCGAGCACTACAAATTCGACGTGGATACCTCCTGGGATGAACTGAGCCCGTCGGTAAAAAACGTCGTGCTGAACGGTTCCGGCAAAGAGACCGTCGAATTTAAATATATGAATGACCGTGGCGATACCTCAGTGCGTCGCCATCCGTTCGAAGGCGTGCTGCACAACATGGAGCGCCGCTACAAAGAGACGGAATCTTCCGCAGTACGCGAAGAGCTGGCGAAGTTCATCAGCAACCGCCCTTGCGCCAGCTGTGAAGGCACTCGTCTGCGTCGCGAAGCTCGCCATGTGTTTGTTGAAAACACCCCGTTGCCGACTATTTCCGATATGAGCATCGGGCATGCGATGGACTTCTTCCAGAATATGAAGCTCAGCGGCCAGCGTGCGCAGATCGCGGAAAAAGTGCTCAAAGAGATTGGCGACCGACTGAAATTCCTCGTCAACGTGGGCCTGAATTACCTTTCGCTTTCCCGCTCGGCAGAAACGCTGTCCGGTGGCGAAGCCCAGCGTATTCGTCTGGCAAGCCAGATCGGTGCCGGGCTGGTTGGCGTAATGTACGTGCTGGATGAGCCGTCCATCGGCCTGCACCAGCGCGATAACGAACGCCTGCTCGAAACGCTGATTCACCTGCGTAATCTCGGCAACACCGTAATCGTGGTCGAGCATGACGAAGACGCCATTCGCGCAGCCGACCACATCATTGATATCGGTCCGGGGGCTGGCGTGCACGGCGGCCAGGTCGTTGCTGAAGGCACCATGCAGGATATTATGGATGTGCCGGAATCCCTGACCGGGCAGTACCTGAGCGGCAAACGTGAAATTGCCGTGCCCAAAAATCGCGTACCCGCCGATCCGGAAAAAGTGCTGAAGCTGGTTGGCGCGCGAGGCAACAACCTCAAAGACGTTACCCTGACGCTGCCGGTAGGCCTGTTTACCTGCATCACCGGCGTTTCCGGCTCGGGTAAATCGACGCTGATTAACGATACGCTGTTCCCGATTGCACAGCGCCAGCTCAACGGCGCCACCATTGCGGAACCGGCAGCCTATCGCGAGGTCCACGGGCTGGAGCATTTCGATAAAGTCATCGACATTGACCAGAGCCCGATTGGCCGCACTCCACGTTCCAACCCGGCGACATATACCGGCGTCTTCACGCCAGTACGCGAGCTTTTTGCCGGTGTGCCGGAGTCCCGTGCGCGCGGTTATACGCCGGGTCGCTTCAGCTTTAACGTGCGTGGCGGGCGCT
>DALYUA010000063.1:0-11170 GCA_031993245.1 Buttiauxella sp.
GATTTTCGGCTGATAACCACAAAGAAGGAAAAACCACGCTTTTTCCTTCTTTGTCTGCACCAACCGGAACATCTGTTCCGGTTTTTTTGTGCCTGTAATCAGTTGCCTGCGGGATATTCCTGAATAGTGACCTGCATTGTGAGCTTCTTATCCTCACGCATGACTTCCACTGGTATCACCGAACCCGGACGAATTTCTGCCACCTGGTCCATGGTTTCAAGGGCAGAAATAGCCGGTTTATGGTTCACCGAGACAATGACGTCATTGACCTGAATACCTGCTTTAGCCGCCGGGCCATCCGGCGATACTTCATTAACAATGATCCCCTGGATCTGATCGAGGCCGGTTGTCGGACTATGCAGAGGCGTGATTTCACGTCCGCCGATCCCGATATAGCCGCGGATCACCCTGCCATCGCGGATAAGCTTATCCATGATTTTTGTCGCCAGCTGCGTCGGGATGGCAAAACCAATCCCTTCCGGCGTCTCACCGCCGTTGCTTTTATCAAAGGAAAGCGTGTTGATGCCCATCAGCTCACCCAGCGAATTCACCAGGGCACCGCCGGAGTTTCCATGGTTGATGGAAGCGTCGGTCTGCAGGAACGACTGGCGGCCGGAAGGACTCAGACCAATACGCCCGGTTGCGCTGATAATGCCCTGCGTAATAGTCTGACCGAGGTTGTATGGGTTGCCGATTGCCATCACCACGTCGCCAATATGCGGCAGGCGTTTGCTGTTTATCGGGATAAGTGGCAGGCCGGTGGCGTTAATTTTTAAGACGGCCAGATCGGTCAGGTTATCGGAGCCGACCAGTAACGCCTCGAAGACGCGGCCATCCTGCAGGGCAACGATGATTTGCTCGGCGTCGTTAATCACATGTTTGTTGGTAATGATGTAACCACGCTCGTCCATAATCACCCCGGAGCCAAGGGTTTTTATTTCCAGCTGGTTATGGGTATTACTACCCACGCTGCGGTTATAGACGTTCACTACGGCAGGCGCGGCGCGGCGCACCGCGGTGTTATAGCTCAGCGGTGTTTCATCGGCACTGTCGAACGTCGAAGGGGCAAGCGGCGTGATGTGCTGGCGTAATGAAGGTAAAGATACCAACAGAATAGCCGCCACAATCAGGCCGATCGCCACCGATCGTAAAATCTTCAGAAACATGGGTTTGAATTAATCAGTGAGAAAACGAACGCAGAATAGCATGAGTTAATCGGACATCGCACTCGTGATGTCCGATTACTGACCAAATTAACGCAATAACAAATAGATACTCTCTTCGCCACGCACGACGTGAAGGGCGATTAGCGCGGGTTTGCTTTCCAGCATTTTGCGCATTTCTGCAATCGTGCGGATACGCTCGCGGTTAATACCAATAATCACATCGCCTTTATGCAGCCCAACCTGCGCGGCCGGAGTGCCTTTTTCTACGCTGTCGAGCTTCACGCCCTTAGCCCCGTCTTTAAGCTGACCGTCGCTTAGCGACGCCCCCTGAAGTGCAGGAATAATCAGCTCAGCATTAGCCGATGAAGCGGTGCTTTTATCAAGCGTGACGCTCACTTCCAGCGGCTTTCCAGCGCGGAGCAGGCCGAGTTTCACCACCGTGCCCGGTTCTGTCGTGGCGATTTTAGCGCGTAATTCTGCAAAGCTATTGATGGTTTTACCGTTCAGGCTGGTGATGATATCTCCCGCTTTCACGCCCGCTTTGGCTGAACCGGATTGCGGCAGCACTTCACTGACGAAAGCGCCTCGCTGGGTGGTGAGATTGAACACTTTGGCGATATCAGCGCTCATTTCAGTGCCTTTAATCCCTAACAGGCCGCGCTTGATTTCACCAAACTCCATCAGTTGTCTGGCCAGCGTCTGCGCCATGTTGCTCGGAATGGCGAAGCCGATACCTACGCTTCCGCCGCTTGGTGCAAGGATCGCGGTGTTAATGCCGATCAGTTCGCCGTTCAGGTTAAGGAGTGCACCGCCCGAGTTCCCCCGGTTAATAGAAGCATCGGTCTGGATAAAATTCTCAAGCCCTTCCAGATTTAGCCCGCTGCGGCCCAGAGCCGAGACAATCCCCGACGTAGCGGTCTGTCCCAGCCCAAACGGATTGCCAACGGCGACGGCAAAATCACCCACGCGCAGCTTATCGGAATCGGCCACGGCAATTTGCGTCAGCCCTGTCGCGTTCTGGAGCTGGATAAGGGCGATATCGCTCTGATCGTCCCCGCCTATCAATTTAGCTGCAAATTCGCGCCCGTCATTAAGCTGGACGCTAATTTTTTCTGCATGATTGATCACATGATTGTTAGTAAGCACATACCCTTTGGCAGCGTTAATAATCACGCCGGAGCCCAGCCCCTCAAAAGGTTGTGATTCGGACGGAGGAAGGTCATCGCCGAAGAACTTTTTAAACTCCTCCGGGACTTTTTGGGCAGGCGAGGTAGCCGTGCCTTCAACCTGAACACTCACCACGGCAGGCAAAACCTTTTCCAGCATCGGGGCAAGGCTAGGTAACGCAGCCTGGCCTGGAACCTGTGAGGGAATCGCGGCAACGGCAAAAGGTGATGCACTCAGAGCTAACCCGACGCTTAACGCTAATGCACTCAATAACCGTGTTTGTTTCTTCATTGATGGCTTGCTCTCGTGGCTGGAAAAAGGATAACCCGATAACTCGCCGATATTATTGAAATATCAGCCGGGTAACAATGTTGTTGGATAGGTCAAGATGCTTAAATGATAGTCGTGGCGAGATGAGATTTGGGGCACGAGCGGCATGCCCCGGAAAAAAAATTTATTACCGTGGTTTAATCGCGTTTTGCACGCTCGGTACGCAGTAACCCTGACGCGCCTTCCGAATAGTCGCGCGGCATCTGTACCGGCGCCTGATCGTTACTGGCCTCGGATTCTGCCAGACGGTTGCGGAAAGGATTAGCCTCGGCGGAAAGTTCTGGCAGCAGGCTGCTGGAGCTCTTCGCCATGTGTTGATACAGCTGGCGATAATCGTGTGCCATGTTATCAAGCAACTCTGCACTGTGGGCAAAGTGGCTGACCAGCTCTTCGCGATACTCTTCAAGTTCCGCTTTGTTTTTCTCAAGCTCATACTGCAAAGCCTGCTGCTGACGCAGTTTACGGTTGCCAAAACGCATAGCGACGGCACCAATGATAATCCCGACAACTAACCCAATTAGCGCATATTCCCAGGTCATGAACTTCTCCCGTTATCTTGTGTTTCCGTAGGGTAATGTAGCCACTATAACCGCTAACCTAAGAGAAGTGGAATCCTGACGCAGCTTCGCTTAGGGTAGAACGACCTTTTTTTCGACATCCGTACTTAAAGAACACAGTAAACGGCAATACGATTTCTAAGGGAATACCATAATACCATGCAAAATCTCTCCCCTACATCGCGCTATCAGCAGGCTCTGGCTGACGGCAGCTATCAGCCCGATGACGTTCAGCGCGAAGCTGTAACACGTCTTGAAGCTGTTTATCAAGCGCTTACCAATAAAAGCTCAGCGCCCGCTGAAGGCGGCGGACTGATGGCGAAGTTCGGTAAACTGCTCGGGAAACGCACCGTGCCTGCCAGTGATGAACCCGTGCGCGGTTTATATATGTGGGGTGGGGTAGGGCGTGGAAAGACCTGGCTCATGGATATGTTTTTTCAGAGTTTACCTGGCGATCGCAAGATGCGTCTGCACTTCCACCGCTTTATGCTGCGCGTGCACGAAGAACTCACCCAACTGCAGGGACAAAGCGACCCGCTTGAAATCGTCGCGGATGGCTTTAAGTCTGAAACAGACATTCTGTGCTTCGACGAATTCTTCGTTTCGGACATTACCGACGCCATGCTGCTCGGTACATTAATGAAGGCGCTGTTCGCCCGCGGCATTACCTTAATCGCCACCTCCAATATCCCGCCGGATGAGCTTTATCGCAACGGTTTACAGCGTCCGCGCTTTATACCCGCCATCGAAGCGATAAAACGTCATTGTGAGGTGATGAACGTGGACGCGGGCATCGATTACCGGCTACGTACGTTGACGCAGGCACATCTGTGGCTGGCGCCGCTGAACGACGCAACAACGCAACAAATGGAACGTTTATACACCGCGCTGGCAGGTACGCCGCGAGAAGGCGAGCCGACTTTGGAGATTAATCATCGTCCGCTGGCGACCCTGGGTATAGCCAATCAAACGCTGGCGGTGGATTATCAGACGCTGTGTGTGGATGCCCGCAGCCAGCATGATTACATAGCCTTATCGCGCCTCTTCCACACCGTTATGCTGTTCAACGTACCCGTTATGACCACGACAACCGAAAACGAAGCCCGTCGTTTTATCGCGTTGGTAGATGAATTTTACGAACGCCACGTAAAGCTGGCGGTTTCTGCACAGACAGAATTATTCGATATTTATCAAGGGGAAAGGCTGAAATTTGAATTTCAGCGCTGTCTGTCACGCCTGCAGGAAATGCAAAGTGAAGAGTATTTGCGTCTGCCGCACATGCCGTAAAAACCGTTATGTAGCGGGAAAGATAAATTATGGTCGATCTTTAAAGGCGACTTCTCTATAATCTTGCGACCCCACGTTACAACCAAAGTTTTTTTCCCAAAACTTTTGTCGTGCCGGCATAGGCTATTCGAAGGGGTAGGTTTGCTGGACAATGTCGCGTGAACCTCAACTGATTTTAAACGTTTGGGTGTTCACCAACGTGTAACTATATATTGGGTAAGCTTTTAATGAAAACTTTTACAGCTAAACCAGAAACCGTACAGCGCGACTGGTATGTTGTTGACGCTGACGGCAAGACCTTAGGTCGCCTGGCTACTGAATTGGCTCGCCGTCTGCGCGGTAAGCACAAAGCGGAATATACTCCGCACGTTGATACTGGTGATTACATCATCGTTCTGAACGCAGAAAAAGTTGCTGTAACCGGCAACAAGCGTACTGACAAAGTGTATTACCATCACACCGGCCACATCGGTGGTATCAAACAAGCGACCTTTGAAGAGATGATTGCCCGCCGTCCTGAGCGTGTGATTGAAATCGCGGTTAAAGGCATGCTGCCGAAAGGCCCTCTGGGTCGTGCTATGTTCCGTAAACTGAAAGTTTACGCGGGCAACGAGCACAACCACGCGGCGCAGCAACCGCAAGTTCTGGACATTTAATCGGGATTATGGCAATGGCTGAAAATCAATACTACGGCACTGGTCGCCGCAAAAGTTCCGCAGCTCGTGTGTTTATCAAACCAGGCAGCGGCAAAATCGTTATCAACCAACGTTCTCTGGAACAGTACTTCGGTCGTGAAACTGCCCGCATGGTAGTTCGTCAGCCGCTGGAACTGGTCGACATGGTTGAGAAACTGGATCTGTACATCACTGTTAAAGGTGGTGGTATCTCTGGTCAGGCTGGTGCGATCCGTCACGGTATCACCCGCGCTCTGATGGAGTATGATGAGTCCCTGCGTGGCGAACTGCGTAAAGCTGGCTTCGTTACCCGTGATGCTCGTCAGGTTGAACGTAAGAAAGTCGGTCTGCGTAAAGCACGTCGTCGTCCACAGTTCTCCAAACGTTAATTGTTCTCTGCGTTCACGCAGAAAGGCAATTGGCAAAAACCCGGTCTTGTGCCGGGTTTTTTTATGCCCGAAATTTATATTATTGCTTTTAAGCCGTTGATAGTAAGTTGATTTTTCGCAATTTCCAGATCCACTCCCCACAAAACTGGTAAAATCTGGTAAACTATCAACCAATTTTCTGCCCAAATGTCGGCATCAGTTTGTTTTCGCCCTCTATTCAGGCGATCTGATGGCAGTCCGAGCGAGTTGGGTAATAAACAGTCAGGTTAGTCGCCGCTTGCGGCTATTAGCAGTAATTTTCTGAATAAACTTGGAGGTTTTCATGGCTGTCGCTGCCAACAAACGTTCGGTGATGACGCTGTTTTCCGGTCCTACTGACATCTATAGCCATCAGGTACGTATCGTGCTGGCCGAAAAGGGTGTTAGCGTTGAAATTGAGCATGTGGAAACGGATAACCTGCCTCAGGATCTGATTGACCTCAACCCAAATCACAGCGTACCGACCCTGGTTGACCGCGAACTGACCCTGTGGGAATCCCGCATCATCATGGAATACCTTGATGAGCGCTTCCCGCATCCGCCACTTATGCCGGTTTACCCTGTGGCACGTGGTGAAAGCCGTCTGTACATGCACCGCATCGAAAAAGACTGGTACACCCTGATGAATACCGTGATGAACGGTACTGCACAGGAAGCGGATGTCGCCCGTAAGCAGCTGCGTGAAGAGCTGCTGGCGATCGCCCCGGTCTTCACCCAGAAGCCTTTCTTCCTGAGTGACGAGTTCAGCCTGGTGGATTGCTACCTGGCGCCGCTGCTGTGGCGTTTACCGCAGATGGGTATCGAGCTGGCGGGCGCGGGTTCTAAAGAGATGAAAGGCTACATGACTCGTGTATTCGAGCGTGACTCCTTCCTCGCATCTCTGACCGAACCTGAGCGCGAAATGCGTCTGCAGACCCGAGGCTAATTGATGGATATGTCGCAATTGTCACCGCGTCGTCCCTATCTGCTCCGTGCTTTTTACGAGTGGCTACTGGATAACCAGCTCACACCGCACCTGGTTGTGGATGTGACATTGCCAGGCGTGCATGTCCCGATGGAATATGCGCGAGACGGGCAAATTGTCCTGAATATCGCGCCGCGTGCCGTAGGAAATCTGGAGCTGGCCAACAACGAAGTGACCTTCAATGCTCGCTTTGGCGGCGTGCCGCGTCAGGTTTACGTCCCTATGGCTGCCGTACTGGCTATCTACGCCCGTGAAAATGGCGCAGGCACCATGTTCGAGCCGGAAGCCAGCTATGACGACGATATGGAAAGCCACAGCGATGATGAGCAGGCAGCATCCGATTCGGAAATGATGATGCAGGTGATCGATGGCGATCGCCCGGATCACGATGAAGATGACAATAGCCCGGATGACGATCCCCCACCGCGCGGTGGCCGTCCGGCTCTGCGCGTAGTGAAGTAGCACCGAAAGCCAGTCTGTTGACTGGCTTCAGAATGCTGACAAAGTTCTCAGGTGTTAAAAGTTGATTTACCAATGCTTTTAAAAACAAAGAATTATGTCTTCTGGTCTACCCCAAACGCTCGAAAACCACGCTTTTCGGGCGTTTGTCATCAATCTAAAGCCAGTCTGTTGACTGGCTTTTTTATTGCCCGTACCAGCCAGCCTCTTGTTTCGTAAGTCTGTAATTGCTGTGTTATGATCCAGAAGATTATTTTTTATCCTTTCCTTAAATACGGCCCCTTGCTGACGCTATGAGCACATTTGACGACCAGGCAGACCAGACGACTGAAACCATCGGGCATGCGATGCGCCGTCGCCCGCTTGCGCGTAAAAAGCTCTCGGAAATGGTGGAAGAAGAGCTTGAGCAGATGATTCGCAGGCGCGAATTTGCTGAAGGCGAACAGCTACCTTCCGAGCGCGAACTGATGGCCTTTTTCAACGTTGGCCGCCCTTCCGTGCGTGAGGCGCTGGCTGCGCTTAAGCGCAAAGGCCTGGTGCAAATCAGCAATGGCGAACGCGCCCGTGTTTCACGTCCTTCCGCAGACACCATCATTGGCGAGTTATCCGGCGTGGCGAAAGATTTTCTCTCCCGGCCCGGCGGCATCGCCCATTTTGAACAGCTAAGGATGTTTTTCGAATCCAGCCTGGTGCGCTATGCGGCGGAATTTGCCACGCAGGAGCAGATTGAACGCCTTGGTAAGGCGCTGGAGATGAACAGCCAGGCGCTGGACGACAACGAGCTCTTTATTCGATCCGATATCGAATTCCACCGCGAGCTGGCGGAAATCCCTGCAAACCCCATCTTCATGGCCGTGCATGTCGCTTTGCTGGACTGGCTGATTGCGGCCCGTCCTTCGGTGCCTCAGGAAGAGCTTCACGCTCATAATAACGTTAGCTATCAGCAGCATATTACGATCCTCAAAGCAATCCAGGCACGGGACCCTGATGCCGCAGAGGCCGCGCTAAAAGCCCATCTGAAAAGCGTATTCGCCGCATATTATGCCGTAAAGCCTAAACGTAGCGCGAAGAAGTAACCTTGCTGGACCGCCATCGATCGTAGTTTCAGGGCAATGCGCGATCGACCATCGCAATTTCATATGAACAAGATCACATTCTGACGCTCTGCTGGTATGGCGTTTACTTTTCGCTCTGGTATAACAGGTATAAAGGTATATCGTTATAATGTAAACCAGACAACAAGAGGCGTTTATGACACAGAATCTTCGGGGCGTGATGCCAGCACTGCTGACCCCCTTTAACCAACAACAGCAGGTAGATACGGACAGCCTGCGTCGTCTTGTACGCTTCAACATTGAGCAGGGTGTGGATGGCCTTTATGTCGGCGGTTCTACCGGGGAAGCGTTTTTACAAAACGCGCAGGAACGCGAGCAGGTGCTGGAAATCGTTGCTGAAGAGGCGAAAGGCAAAATAACGTTGATTGCTCACGTAGGCGCTATCAGCACTCAGGAAAGCCAGAACCTGGCTGGCGCAGCACATCGCTAT
Organism: Buttiauxella sp.; assembly: GCA_031993245.1. Lineage (GTDB taxonomy): Bacteria > Pseudomonadota > Gammaproteobacteria > Enterobacterales > Enterobacteriaceae > Dryocola. Next base: position 8,578 of record DALYUA010000063.1, read on the forward strand.
GGTTTTGACGCCGTTTCCGCCGTCACGCCTTTTTACTACCCGTTTAGCTTTAACGAACACTGCGAGCATTATCGTGCGGTGATTGATGCATCCGGCGGTCTGCCGATGGTGGTCTACAACATACCGGCTTTAAGCGGCGTGAAACTGACGCTGGATCAGGTTGGTACGCTGATTAATTTACCGGGCGTAGGCGCGCTTAAACAAACTTCCGGCGACTTGTATGAGATGGAAAAAATCCGCCGCGCGCATCCCGATCTGGTGCTCTACAACGGCTATGACGAAATCTTTGCCTCTGGCCTGCTGGCTGGAGCAGACGGCGGGATCGGCAGCACCTATAACGTGATGGGCTGGCGTTATCTGGCCATTAAACGTGCGATACAGGAAGGGGACGTGCAGCGCGCAATGCATCTGCAAAGCGAGTGCAACAAAGTTATCGATGTGCTGATTAAAGTCGGCGTCTTCCGCGGTTTGAAAACGCTGCTGCACTACATGGATATCGTCGCCGTACCGCTATGCCGCAAACCTTTTGCGCCGGTAGAAGAGCAATATCTGCCGGAGCTGAAAGCGCTGGCGGCGAAGTTACAGGCGGAACGCGCAACGTTCTGATATACGATGCCGGGTAACCGGCATTTATCAAACCTAATCAGACCTAACCAAAGGGCGGGTTATCGCTAACCCGCACCGGGAGTGCTTTATGAATAACACTACCCAACAGATCCCGTGGTATCGCCATTTAACTAAGCCGCAATGGAAGGCATTTTCGGCAGCCTGGATTGGCTACTTACTGGATGGTTTTGATTTTGTCCTGATAGCATTAGTGCTTACTGAAATACAAAGTGAATTTGGCCTGACCACCGTCCAGGCCGCGAGCCTTATCTCCGCGGCGTTTATTTCCCGCTGGTTTGGTGGCCTGGTGCTGGGCGCGATGGGCGATCGCTACGGTCGCAAACTTGCCATGATTACCAGCATCGTCCTGTTTTCTTTCGGTACCCTGGCCTGTGGTTTCGCGCCAGGCTTTACCACCATGTTTATCGCTCGTCTGGTCATCGGTATGGGAATGGCAGGGGAATATGGCTCCAGTGCCACCTACGTCATTGAAAGCTGGCCAAAGCACCTGCGTAACAAGGCGAGCGGTTTCCTGATCTCCGGCTTCTCCGTCGGGGCCGTGCTGGCGGCACAGATTTATAGCGTTGTGGTGCCTGTATGGGGCTGGCGCGCGCTGTTTTTTATCGGCATTCTGCCCATTATCTTCGCCCTCTGGCTGCGAAAAAATATCCCGGAAGCGGAAGACTGGCACGAGAAGTTTGCCGATAAAAAACCGGTCACAACCATGGTTGATATCCTCTATCGTGGCGAGCATCGCATTATCAACATTGGGTTGACCGCTGTAGTTGCGACAGCGCTCTACTTCTGTTTTGCGGGTGACGTCGGGAATGCGGCAGTTATTGCTATTCTCGGCCTTATCTGCGCAGCTGTATTCATCAGCTTTATGGTGCAAAGCAGCGGTAAGCGCTGGCCGACGGGGGTCACGCTTATGGTCGTGGTGCTCTTCGCCTTCCTTTACTCATGGCCGATTCAGGCGCTGTTACCAACTTATCTGAAGACTGAATTGCTTTACGATCCCGCCACGGTCGCCCATGTGCTGTTCTTTAGCGGCTTTGGCGCCGCGGTTGGCTGCTGCGTGGGCGGTTTCCTTGGCGACTGGCTGGGAACGCGCAAAGCCTATGTTTGTAGCCTGCTGGTTTCCCAGTTATTGATAATCCCGGTGTTCGCCATCGGCGGTGGCAATATTTGGGTGCTGGGTTTGCTGCTGTTCTTCCAGCAAATGCTCGGCCAGGGGATCTCCGGCATTTTGCCAAAGTTAATCGGTGGCTATTTCGATACTGAACAGCGTGCGGCGGGATTAGGCTTTACCTACAACGTTGGCGCGCTCGGCGGCGCGTTGGCTCCGGTAATTGGCGCGACCATTGCACAACGGCTGGATTTAGGGACCGCCCTGGCTTCGCTTTCGTTCAGCCTGACCTTTGTTGTCATCCTGCTTATCGGGCTGGATATGCCGTCGCGCATTCAGCGCTGGATTCATCCGGAAGCCTTGCGTACGCATGATGCCATCGACGGCAAACCTTTTAGCGGCGCGGCGCATTCAGGCAGCAAAAGCGCATTAGTCGAGAAGGCGGTGAAATGACGACGCTTGCCATTGATATCGGCGGTACGAAACTGGCCGCCGCGCTAATTGACAGGGAAAGGCACATTATCGACCGGTGCGAACTGTCGACGCCTGCGAGCAAAACACAGGATGCTTTGCAGGTCCGCCTGGCCGAACTGGTTGCACCCTTTGCGGCACGCGCGCAACGCGTAGGCATTGCCTCAACCGGGATTATTCAGGATGGGGCGCTGAGCGCCATCAACCCTGAAAACCTCGGCGGGCTTGCCTGCTTCCCGCTGGTTGAAGTGATGGCCCGTCTGACCCGGCTTCCCTGTATTGCCGTGAATGATGCCCAGGCCGCCGCCTGGGCGGAGTATCACGCGCTGCAAGAGGAAATCAGCGACATGGTTTTTCTGACGGTCTCGACGGGCGTTGGTGGTGGGATTG
>DALYUA010000064.1:0-11028 GCA_031993245.1 Buttiauxella sp.
AAATCACCCCAAAAAGGCGTTATCATGCGCACTATAGTGCAAAAGGGCTGCACCACGACGGATAATTTGCACCAATATAGTGCTCAAGTGTGAAAAATGGGCACCATATTGGTGCAATTTACGTTATGGCTCCCTTTTTAGCTCCGTGAAAGCGATCACAAACCCTTACTTTTAATATTGTTTGTAAAGGTTCTTTGTGATCCTGTTCTGTCCTTCGATTAATACGTGTACAATAACGCGCTATTTCTAATGCCTGAGGCAAAGTTGTGATCGAAAATCTGCGTAACATCGCCATCATCGCGCACGTTGACCATGGTAAAACTACCCTGGTTGATAAGCTGCTGCAGCAATCCGGTACGTTCGACGCGCGTGCCGAAACTCAAGAGCGAGTGATGGACTCCAACGATTTGGAGAAAGAGCGTGGGATTACCATCCTCGCGAAAAACACCGCCATTAAATGGAATGACTACCGTATCAACATCGTTGATACCCCTGGGCACGCCGACTTCGGTGGTGAAGTTGAACGTGTAATGTCCATGGTAGACTCCGTGCTGCTGGTCGTTGACGCAATGGATGGCCCAATGCCGCAGACGCGCTTCGTAACCAAAAAGGCGTTTGCCCATGGTTTGAAGCCGATCGTGGTTATCAACAAAGTTGACCGTCCTGGCGCGCGTCCTGACTGGGTTGTGGATCAGGTCTTCGACCTGTTCGTGAACCTTGACGCAAGCGACGAGCAGCTTGATTTCCCAATCATCTATGCATCCGCACTGATGGGCATCGCGGGTAACGATCATGCGGATATGGCGGAAGACATGACCCCGCTGTACCAGGCGATCGTTGACCACGTTAAAGCACCAAGCGTTGACCTTGATGGTCCGTTCCAGATGCAGATCTCCCAGCTCGATTACAACAACTACGTTGGCGTAATCGGCATTGGTCGCATCAAGCGCGGTAAAGTGAAGCCTAACCAGCAGATCACTATTATCGACAGCGAAGGTAAAACTCGTAACGGTAAAGTCGGTAAAGTCCTGACCCACCTCGGCCTGGAGCGTATTGAATCCACTGAAGCTGAAGCGGGCGACATCATCGCTATCACCGGTCTGGGCGAGCTGAACATCTCCGACACCCTTTGCGATACGCAAAATGTTGAAGCGCTGCCGGCCCTGTCCGTCGATGAACCAACCGTTTCCATGTTCTTCAACGTCAACACCTCTCCGTTCTGTGGCAAAGAAGGTAAATTCGTTACCTCCCGTCAGATCCTTGACCGCCTGAACAAAGAGCTGGTGCACAACGTTGCGCTGCGCGTTGAAGAAACCGAAGATGCGGACGCGTTCCGTGTATCCGGTCGTGGTGAGCTGCACCTGTCCGTACTTATCGAAAACATGCGTCGTGAAGGTTTCGAGCTGGCGGTTTCCCGTCCAAAAGTAATCTTCCGCGAAATCGACGGCCGTAAGCAGGAGCCGTTCGAGAACGTAACGCTGGATATCGAAGAGCAGCATCAGGGTTCCGTGATGCAGGCTCTGGGTGAGCGTAAAGGCGACCTGAAAAACATGAATCCAGACGGTAAAGGCCGCGTACGTCTTGACTACGTGATCCCAAGCCGTGGTCTTATCGGTTTCCGTAACGAATTCATGACCATGACTTCTGGTACCGGTCTGCTGTATTCCACCTTCAGCCACTATGACGATATTCGTCAGGGCGATGTGGGCCAGCGTCAGAACGGCGTGCTGATCTCTAACGGCCAGGGTAAAGCAGTTGCGTTTGCGCTGTATGGTCTGCAGGATCGCGGTAAGCTGTTCCTGGGTCACGGTGCAGAAGTTTACGAAGGCCAGATCATCGGTATTCACAGTCGTTCTAACGACCTGACTGTTAACTGCCTGACCGGTAAGAAACTGACCAACATGCGTGCGTCCGGTACTGACGAAGCGACTACGCTGGTTCCAGCTCAGAAGATGTCTCTGGAGCAGGCGCTGGAGTTTATCGATGATGACGAACTGGTAGAAGTGACCCCGCTTTCCGTTCGTATCCGTAAACGTCACCTGACTGAAAATGACCGCAAACGCGCGGGTCGTGGCAGCAAAGAAGCTTAAGTTAGCTTTCTGATATTAAAAAGCCGCTGAATTTCAGCGGCTTTTTTATTAAGGCGTTTCCCGTTCTGCAACGATCAGTTCAACTTTTTCATGTTCTAATAACTGACAGAATGTAGCCGGTGGATTCACGTCTGTGAAAAAGGCTTTTGCCTTTTGTGCGTTGCCAATGGCGACGGCGGCTGAGGTGTGGAATTTGGTATGGTCAGCAACTAACAGCGTGTGGCGTGAGTGCGCTATCATAGTCCTGGCGACGGTAGCCTCGTTCACATCAAACTCAAGCAAGGTTCCATCGCTTTCTATTGCGCCCATACTCGTTATCAGATAATCGGCTCTAAAACCTTCAATAAAACTGACGGCAGCTGGCCCCACAATGCCACCGTTGTGTGAACGCAATGTCCCGCCTGGCACCATTACCTCCATGTCCTGATGCTTATAAAGAATCTGCGCCACGCGTAAACTGTTGGTGATGATTCGCAGATCCCGGCGGCCAAGCAAAGCTCGGGCGACGGCTTCCACCGTCGTGCCAATGGTAATAAATACGGTACAGCGCTCGGGAAGGTAATCAGCAACCGCTTCTGCTATTGCCCATTTCTCCTGAGTGAGCGTCAGCTCCCTTTGCTCAAAGGCGGTATTCATGATGCTTGATACACGCCCGGCGCCGCCATGATGACGAGTAATCAATCCCTGTTCGCTCAACTTACGGATGTCCCGGCGAACCGTTTGTGTTGAAACATCCAGCAGCTGTGCCAGATCTTCAATATTCATATAGCCACGTTCCGCAATGTAGTGAACAAGCTGATCGTGTCGCGGATTACCGGTGACTTCGGTGATGCTCATGAATACTCCTGTACTCTTGCCCTGATATAGTGACTATTTTACGCATAAAGTGACAAAAATGACTCGGTTTGCTCACGATTAGGAATGCCGGCACGTCCACCTGATCGGGTACATTTCATTGCGGCAACCGCACTGGCGAATTGAATAGCCTGCTCCGTTGGTTTTTTTTCCGCCAGAGCCACCGCCATTGCGCCGTGAAAGACATCGCCTGCCCCCGTTGTATCTACCACATTTACTGAAAACGCAGGCTGTTGACACAGATGCTGTTCTTCCAACCATAGCGTCCCTTCGCTCCCAAGCGTGACATACGTCCGGCCTTTGGTCCGTATGGCGGCTTCATGCAGACCCAGCACGGCGTCATCCTGTCCGGTCATGCGTTTGAGCCCCGGCGTTGAGAAAACCGCGTGATCGGCAAGCGCGACCAGAGGGGTAATATCCTGCGGCGTCATATCGGCATCCAGTAATGTCAGCACGCCAGCCGCCCGAGCCAGCGTAAAGGCTTTCAACGCGCCCTCATGCCAGCGAACGTCGGCCAGAACCATGTCGTAGCGGGTAAAGTCGATATTTTCCAGCCATTGGGCGTCAGTATTCAGATCGGGGCTGGGATAGTTAACGATAATACGTTCCCCCAGCCGATCCACCAGAATTGCAGATTGTGATGAGCGGGCGTTGGGGTATTGACGGCAAAACGTTGTATTCACGCCCCAGCGGTTTAGTTCATCAATCAGAGTATCCCCGCAGCTATCACTCCCCACGCGCCCAATGAAATCAACCTCAACTCCTAGCCTGGCGATAGCGACCGCTGCCGTCGCTGCGGGACCACCTCCCGCTTCAAGGTATTCATGTGCCTGATATTTGCCACCGCCCTCCGGCAAGGCGCTTAAAGAATATATGCGGTCCTGAACGGCGATCCCTATGCATGCAATTCTGGTCATCTTTGTTTAGCCCTGTGTGATTTTGTCTGCTTGTGTTCATTTTAATGACATAAATGATCAGATTAGTGACGCATGTCTTGTTTTTAGTCATAAATTACAAATATGCTCAAAAACAGACGAAAATGGTTTTTATTTTGTAATTATTTTTCCAGGCAGAAACAGGAGATCGTTCATGACAACCATTGCATTTTTGGGGTTGGGACAAATGGGTGGCCCGATGGCCAGCAATCTGTTGCAAAAAGGACATGCTTTACGCGTGTTTGATGTTAACCAGCAGGCCGTCAAAGAGATAGTTCAAAAAGGCGCTACTGCTTTCCCGACGCCCGCTGAAGCCGCTAAGGAGGCATCGTTCATTATCACTATGCTGCCAAATGGCGACATTGTCAGGCAGGTGCTGCTGGGTGAATCGGGCGTGAGTGAAACGGTATCCCGCGATGCATTGGTTATCGATATGTCCACAATTCATCCGTTACAGACCGATGCGCTGATTAGTGAGATGAAGGAAAAAGGTATCAGCATGATGGATGCGCCCGTGGGTAGAACGTCTGTGAACGCTATCGATGGCACATTGCTGATCCTTGCCGGAGGAACCCCGGAGCAGGTTGAACAGGCGCGTCCAGTCCTGCTGTGTATGGGAAACGAGTTGGTAGAAGCGGGCGGCCCGGGCATGGGGATTCGGGTGAAGCTTATTAACAACTATATGAGCATTGCGCTGAACGCGCTCTCCGCAGAAGCGGCAGTGCTTTGCGAATCACTCGGGCTCAGCCTGGATGTGGCGATGAAAGTCATGAGCGGTACCGCCGCAGGCAAGGGGCACTTTACGACGACCTGGCCTGGAAAAGTGCTGAAAGGCGATCTTTCACCAGCATTTATGGTGGACCTGGCGCTGAAAGATCTACGTATCGCTGTAGATGTCGCGCAGCAGACAGGCGCGCCGCTGCATATGGGGATTGCGGCTGAAACCTACTACACCAGCGCGAGTGAGAGCGGCAGAGGGCGTCAGGACTGGAGTGCTCTCTTACCTCACGTTCGTCAGCAGGCCGCCCGCCCGGACTCACTTTAAATTTTATACGATCACAGGAGTTATTATGTCTTCCCAAAACAATCCGTACACGCTGAAAGATATTTCTCGCCCCGCAGGCGGATTTGCCATGCTGGCTGTCGATCAGCGTGAGGCGATGCGCATGATGTTCGCCGCCTCCGGACATCCAAAGCCGGTAGCCGACAGCGTATTAACCGACTTTAAAGTTGCAGCAACCCGTATTCTCTCTCCTTACGCCTCCGCAGTACTGGCGGACAAACAGTTCTGTCTTGATCAAATTGTTTCCCAGGGCGCGGTAGCTGGCTCATGCGGCCTGATCGTTGCCGCTGACCATTTCGTACCGGGTAACGGTATTCCTGTTGATAGCGTTGAGATCGACAAGGCCATTGATCCTCATAAGGCCCGTCAACTGGGCGCGAAAGCGATGAAGCTGCTGGTGCTGTGGCGTGAAGATGAGCCAGCGGATGCGCGCCTTGCGATGGTTGATGAATTTGTGCAGCGCTGCCGCAGCGCCGGACTGGTCAGCATCATCGAGCCCGTTGTGCGTCCTCCTCGTCGTGGCTGGGAGTTTGATCGGGAAAACGCCATAGTCGCAGCGGCGGCCGAGCTGGGGAGTACCGGTGCGGATCTCTATAAGGCTGAAATGCCGTTAGGCGGCAAAGGCGATGAGCAGACGTTATTGGCCGCGTGTCAGAAACTTAACGATCGGATGAAAATGCCGTGGGTGATCCTCTCTTCCGGAGTCGATGCGGAGATTTTTGGACGAGCGGTGCGAATTGCGATGAAGGGCGGGGCGTCCGGTTTCCTGGCCGGGCGTGCCGTATGGGCCTCAGTTATTGGGGCTGAGGATCCTGAAACGATGCTGCGCGATGTTTCCGTTCCGCGTCTGCAGCGCCTGGCAGAAATTGTGGATGAGGGTATTTCCCGGCGCTAATCATCCATTCAAAAAGAATCTGGAGAAAGACCATGGATAAAATTACCCAAGTTTTATTTTCTGATATTGGAAAAGTCACCACCCAGTATATTGAACAGCCACACCAGCAGCTTAAGCCTGATGAAGTCCGTATCGCCCCTGCGTTCTTCGGTATTTGCGGCTCCGATCTGCATGTGCTTAAAGGGGGACATCCTTTTGCTAAACCTCCCGTCGTGCCCGGACATGAAATTGCTGCCCGAGTAATGGAAGTGGGGGATGCAGTGACAAACGTCAAAGCAGGCGACCATGTCGTCGTCGATCCCATCATGGCCTGTATGGAGTGCCGCGCGTGCAAAGCGGGGCGTTTTAACCTGTGTGAGCCGCCGCAGGTCGCCGGTTTTCGTGCGCCAGGGTTCGCTCGTTCGCAACATATTGTTCCAGCGCGAAACTGCCATGTCGCACCAGCCTCCATGCCCCTTAAAGTTCTCGCTTTTGCTGAACCCGCCGCCTGTGCACGTCACTGCGTAAACCGTATGCCAAAAGCCTCTCTGGAAAGCGTGCTGGTAATTGGCGCAGGAACAATCGGGCTGTCGATTATTCAGGCGCTTCGCATTATGGGGGCGGGGAAAATTACCGTTATTGAACCTGATGCCGCCAAGCGTGCTCTGTCGCTCAAGCTGGGAGCCGCAGAAGCCTGGGCTCCGGGCGAGCTTGATGCACAGATTCGCTTTACCGGCGCGATAGACGTTGTTGCCGCCCAGGGAACGCTTAATGACGCCTGTACCCGTGTTTACGCCGGCGGCACGGTGGTCTGTATGGGCGTGCCGAGCGGCCCTCGGGAAATCCCGTTGCCGATGATGCAGCGCTTTGAGCGAGATTTGCTCAATTCAGGCATGTACATTCCGGAAGATTTTGATGCGGTGATTGAGTGGCTCGCGGATGGCCGATTCGATACCAGCGCGATGGTGACGGATTTGTTCCCGATCGATGACGCTGCACGGGCATTTGAACGCGCTCAGCAAAATGACTCAATAAAAGTCATGCTGCAGTTTGCCGAAGAGTGATGCCCTGAACCTCTGACTGGCGCTGCACCCTGGCAGTGCCGCCCTACAACTATAAAAAAAGGATACTGCGATGAGTCAAATCACCAGTCCTGCAAGCTATTCGATCGCTCGTCCACAAGATGTGATTGATATCGTTAATAAAAATTCAGCCGTAAACACCAGTATCGGCATCATTTTTATCGCTCTGGGCGGTATCCTCATTGATGCTTATCAGGCCGCTATGGTGGGGTTTGGCAACAAATACATTGCTGTACAGTTTGGTATTTCTCCAGGCCTTGCGGCAACCGTTAATGCCTCGGTATTAGTGGCGGCGCTCATTGGCGGGCTGCTGGCAAATCGGGTCATTAACCGTTTTGGCCAAAAGCGCGCGTTCATCATCGGGATGGGCTTATGCACGTTAGGTGCGGCAGCCGTCGCTATCGCCCCCAGCATCTGGTGGGTACTGGTATGCCGTGTCGTAATGGGATTTGGCCTGGGCATTGATTTCCCGCTGGCGACAAACGCGGTGGCTGAACTTCGTGGCTCAACCTCGAAGAAAACCGGTTCTTCAGTCAATCTCTGGCAAATGGCCTGGTATGTTTCTACCACGGTTGTCTATCTTGTTTTGCTCCCCTTGCTTCTGTCGGGTATTGCCGAAGAACAGCTGTGGCGTTATGGCATCTTCATCGGAGCCATTTTTGCGGTGATTATCATGATTCTGCGCTACTTTTTTATCGGCGAATCCGCCATGTGGGCCGCGCGAGTAGGCCGCTATGAGGAAGCCTGCGGCATCCTGGCAAAACGTTATGGGGTTCAGGCATGTGTCGCCGCGCCATCATCAGTGAACGTTATTGCTGCTGAAAAGCCGGAAGGTAAGTTTCGTGGCGGATACGGCATCTTGTTTAATTCCCGCTATCGAAAACGCACGATCCTTGGTTGCGTCGTCGCAACTATGCAGGCCTGGCAGTATAACGCCGTGGGGGTTTATTTACCTTTAACGCTGGCGGGAATACTGAGCGGAGGGTTAACCGGAGCATTAACCGGCTCTGCGGCAGTAAATGCGCTATGCGGGATTACCGGAGGCCTGATTGGATCGCTGATTCTCCAGCGTCTGGGGACGCGCCTCCAGTCTATGTACGGTTTTGCATTAGTGACGGTGGCGCTGCTGGCGTTAGGCGCGCTGGCAACAACCAATCCGTGGCTTTCCTTAGGCCTGCTGGGCGCCATCATTTTCTTCCATTCCGCCGGGCCTGGAGGCTTAGGAATGACCATTGCCACGCTCTCTTATCCGCCAACCCTTCGTCCGACCGGCGTTGGATTTGCGCGGGCCATTATGCGTACAGGAGCTATTGCCGGACTGATCTTCTGGCCCATGCTTTGGGGAGCGTTTAAAACGGAAGCGTTTTACTGGTTGGCGATTGTTCCTTTCCTGGGATTCCTGACCTGCGTGCTGATTAAATGGGAACCGCTTGGCGCAAATGTCGATGCTGAGGATGCTCAGGTTTTAGCTGATATGGAAAAATAACAATCAGGCGCGTCGGCTCATGCGGGCGCGCCTGCTGGCAAGGCTCTTCATCATTTTGAAGTGGTTTTGCGCCGCTGATTTCTCGCCGAAACGGAGAGGATAATTATGTCTGAAAAATTATCTGTACCGGGGGAAGGGCTCGCTGGCAAACCCATGAGACGTGTTGTTATGGGAAGCTTCGCGGGCGCTTTAATGGAATGGTACGATTTCTTTATCTTTGGCACGGCAGCCGGAATAGTTTTTGCGCCTTTGTTTTTCCCCGACAGCGACCCTTTTATTGGTTTAATTACCGCATTCGCGACTTTTGGCGTGGGTTTTTTAACACGCCCACTAGGCGGAATTGTGTTCGGGCATTTTGGCGATAAATTTGGACGGAAAATAACGCTTATCTGGACGCTGGGTATCGTTGGGTCATCAACCTTTTTAATCGGCTTTATTCCTACTTATCAGGAGATTGGAATCTGGGCGCCCCTTATCTTGATGGCTCTGCGCTTAATTCAGGGATTTGGTCTTGGCGGAGAATATGGTGGAGCGGCGTTGATGACGATAGAGTCAGCGCCGGAAGCAAAGCGCGGATTCCTCGGATCGCTGCCGCAAACGGCGGCTTCAGTGGGCATTATGCTTGCAACCGGGGTATTTGCACTCTGTAACCACTTTCTTACCCAGGAACAGTTTCTGTCATGGGGATGGCGTATCCCCTTCTGGCTGTCGGCCGTGATGTTAATTGTCGGGATGTTTATACGCTTGCATACGGAAGAAACGCTGGATTTTAAAAGCCAGCAGCCTGCTGCCACACATGAAAAAACACCGCCACCTCTGATTGAGCTCTTCCGTAATCATCCGCGAAATATACTTCTGGCATCCGGTGCGAGGCTGGCAGAAAGCGTTTCATCAAACATCATCAATGCTTTTGGGATTGTCTATATTTCCCGCCAGCTGGCGTTATCGCGGGATATTCCCTTAACGGGCATGCTTATCGCCTCGGCGCTGGGTATCTTTTGTTGTCCGTTAGTCGGCTGGATCTCAGATCGTGTCGGCCAGCGTAAAATGTATATGTTCGGTGCGGGCTTTTGCGTCCTGTTCGCCTTTCCCTTTTTCATGTTGTTGGACACCAAAAGCACCCTCATTATCTGGTGCAGTATGATCCTGGGCTATAACTTAGGCCCAACAATGATGTTTGCAGTACAACCTACGCTCTTTACCCGCATGTTCGGCACCCGGGTTCGCTACACCGGCCTTTCTCTCGCCTATCAGTTTTCGGCAATCCTGGGTGGCTTAAGCCCGCTGATCGCCTCAAGCCTTTTGGCATTAGGGGACGGAAAACCGTGGTATGTCGCGCTATTTTTGTTTGTTATCTCAACCCTCTCCTTTATTTGCGTCTGGCTTATCGAGCCACCTTCAACCAAAAATCACAACGCACAAAAGCGAAAAAATACTTACCGCTATATCAGAGAGCAACCCTATGAAAACTGAATGGAATAACGACCACCACCGGGCGTTGCAACAGGCTTTTGATACCCCCTGGCCCGGCCCGACTGGCGAACCGGTCACTCTGGAGAAGGGCCATCTGCGCCTGCAAATTCATCCTCAGGATGGGGCAAGAATTACCTCATTGCAGGCTTTTGGATTTGACGTCCTGCGGCAGTGGGAACCTCACAGAAAAGCGTTCCAGTACGGCTGTTTTCCAATGGTGCCCTGGGCCGGGCGTCTTGGCTACGCAACGTTAAAAGTGGGTGAAAATCGCTATGCTTTACCCGCCAATAAACCCCCTCATGCTTTGCACGGTATGGCTTGTTACTCAGAATGGACTATTGCTGAACAAAAAAAGGATCTGCTGACGCTGCGCATGTCTCTTGATTCACCTTGGCCCTGGCGAGGAGAAGTTCTGCAAACGCTCTGGCTTGACGAGGATGCGCTATTTTTGCGTCTTGAGATCCATTCTGCTGCTGAGTCATTCCCGGCATCGGCGGGGTGGCATCCGTGGTTTGCTAAACGGATCGGTCATCAGAATGAAGAGAGTGAACTACAGGTTCTTTTTGATGCCGACTGGCAGGAAGAGTCGGGCAGTGACGAATTGCCAACGGGTAAGCGGATACCGCCTCAGCCAGGTCCGTGGGATGACTGCTTTGGGTTTTCCTCGGGACTTAACGTCAGGCTGCTATGGCCCGGCAAGCTCAGCATGCTGATGACATCTGATGCACAAAGTTTAATCGTCTTTGATAAACAGCCTGACGCTACCTGCGTTAACCCCGTCACTCAGGCACCCAATGCCATTAACCTCACGCCACACCTGGTGAGGGCCGACGCCCCTCTGACCATTGATTCATGCTGGCGCTTTAAAAGCCTCGTCTGACAAATTGCCACATAAGGGATAAGCAAAAGCCGCTGAAATCAGCGGCTTTTTAATAACCAACATAAAATCAAACTATTGTGCCGCTTTTTATAAATTAACGATCCTGCTCGCATTCAGTGCTGTCCAGGGACACCATACCTATCCTCCTTCTCTCTTTACCGCTACAGTTATTTGTCCACGGAGCAAAGGAGAGGCTTATGCTGTATATCTTTGATTTAGGTAACGTCATCGTTGATATCGACTTCAACCGCGTAATGGGGGTCTGGAGCGATTACAGCCGGGTACCGCTG